>CAZENC010000170.1:0-6716 GCA_964513115.1 uncultured Desulfobacteraceae bacterium
TGGTCAAGAATATTTGCCTCACCATATATGGCAAAGGGATTTAAAAAATCAGGGCTTTTTAATAGAGACCTGCTGTTATGAGTTGCCCCTCTTGACAATCAAAGGCAATAGATAAGCAAACTTTGGTGGGCTAAATTAGTAGTATTTTATAGTTAGTGGAAATACCAACTACAAAGTTGGAAAAGATAACCTGGAGCCCAAAAAGAGAGGCATGCGGTGCTGATCAAATTATAGTACCAATTTAGATTTTTTAAAACAGGACAGGAAGGGCCCGCCTTCCGTACTGCGGGCAGGCCATGGGGGTCTCTTTTCAAAAGCTGCATCACAAATTCCACTGAGATAGTCGAACGCCCCCAGCCCCGCAAATATAAGGCCACCGGACAGGCAGTAAAGGCCAACGCCACGACGAAGAGTCCCTTCTGGGGCTGTCCTATGCTGAATTTTAGGGCCTCACTGCCGTTCCATGGAATGATGTCAGCATATGCGGTTTTTGAAAAGAGACCCCCATGGCCCTACAAACCGAGATCGATTTTTTCAAAACGCTACCGTGTTACCTCGGCACAAATCATTTATTACAATTCTGTGGAGAGGTCTATAAAACCCGGGAAGTTATAGGGGATTTTCCTGTACTTATCATGCAAGGGCCCTTGTAACAATTTCTGCCACATCCAAGACCTCTAATCTGTCATCCAGTTCCTCTGCCTTGATGCCGTCTTCTAACATCTTGGCACATTGCGGACAGGCAACCGCGATAATCCGTGCCCCGGTATCAAGGGCTCCCCTTACCCTGATTCTATTGGGACTGTCCATTCCCCCGCCCAGAATATCGGTAAAGAAATTCCCGCCGCCGCCGCCGCAGCAGAAGGCATTTTCCCTGTTTTGCTCCATCTCGACTATCTCGGCTCCGGGAACGGCTCCAAGTATTGTTCTCGGGGCATCATATTCTTTGTTATGTCTTCCTAAATAGCACGGATCGTGAAAGGTTATCCTTTCCTTGTATCCCGTCAAGGGTATCTTTTTTGACTTGATCAGGGGTGCCAGAACCTGTGTGTAGTGATAAACTTCAAATTCACCCCCGAGCCCTGCATAATCGTTTTTAAAGGTGTTAAAGGCATGGGGATCCAGGGTGATGATCTTTTTTACGCCAAGCTCCTTGAACAGGGCTATGTTCTGTTCTGCCAAGACCTGAAACAGACCGGCCTCGCCAAGAGTTCTGACCTCGTTCCCGTCACAGATTTCCTTCTCGGCAAGGATCCCAATGGAAATCCCAGCTTCAAGCAAGAGATTTCCCACTGCCCTGGCTATTTTTTTCGCCCTTTCATCGTATGAACCCACACATCCAACGTAAAAAAGATAGTCCTGGCCGTTATAGATCTCAATTGACGTCCCCTCTGCCCATTTGCCACGCTCTTCGGCCGGTTCCTTATATGGATTCCCACTGATATTGATGCTTTTCAGGTAGTCTCTTACGGGGGGGGGAATGATCCCGCCATTGACAAGCTCTTCCCTGGCCGCAATAAAGATATTCACCAGGTCCTCACTGAAGGTAAACACGCAATGTTCAACACAGTTGGCACAGGTGGCGCAGGAGAACAGGATCTCCTGGAAACGATCGCTGGTTTTGATTTCATCATTGAGCCATGCCCTTATTAACCACATTCTCCCTCCAGGAGCATATGTCTCAAACCTGAATTTTCTGTAGGTGGGGCAGTTAAAATCATTATAATCACCGGTAAATTTGCAGTAACCACACCTAAAGCACCTGTGAACAATATCCTCGTATCTCATTTAGTTAACCTCCCAGTTTCCGGGATTCATAATGCCGTTGGGATCCATGTTTTCCTTTATCATGCCCATAAGATTGCGCGTGTTCGGGTCCATCTTTTCAATGGCCATTCTTTGTTCATTCACTGTTGGCTTCCAGAAAATGCCTCCCACTTCTAACGCAAATTCGCTGACCTCATGCAATGCCTTGCGGGTTCTTTCCATCATGTCAGGGTCGGCCCGGTTAAAGGTGAAGGCGAAACCATACATCATACAATGGCCTCTTCCAATAATCCTGGCCATGCCGGAGTATCCGAGGTCGTATTTCTCGGCCAACTCCGTTACCTTTCGGGCACATTCCGCATATTTCTCTACCAAGATAATCGGCCCTGAGTATTCAAACCCACCGCCTTTTGTCACATCGGCAAATCTGCTAACACTCCTCTGAGGCATTTCCAGCAGTGTCGGTTTCATGGCAGGAGATACGCCCATAAAACCGCCGTCCTTACTCTTTATGAAAGGCTCCAGCACGCGCCACACGGTCTTCCTCTTAAACTCAAGTTCTTCATCCGTATCACCTGTTATAAATATGGTCATGTGGTGATTGTCCTTGAATATCATAGGCTTTGGCTGGGAGAATATATTGATATCTTCCACCATCTCCGTATGTGTCAACTCGTACACCATATCCGGAATAAGGTCATCTCTGTCGGTAATAAATATTTCCACATCTCTCATTTTCTTCCTGGGATAAAGCTTGAGTGCCAGTTTTGTAATGATACCGGTCGCCCCGAACCACCCCAAGAATAATCCAGATAGATCAGGCATCGGAGCCCCTTTGGAAAACCAGTCCTCAGAGATAGAGCATGACCCGATCTTGCAGATGTCCCCCGATGCCAGGACAACTTCCAACCCTGAAACCATGTCGGAATTAAACCCGTATTGCTGTGTTAACCTACCCTGACCGTGGATCATGACGTTTGCAGCGATTGTTGCCGTCGCAGGTGAGTCGGGAATACTGTGACGCAACCTGGGATAGTTCTTTTCCAGGTAAGCCTTTAAATGACCCTGCGAGGTGCCACCCTCAACGATTACATATCGTGCCTTTTCATTTACCTCCAGTATCCTGTTCATCCGCTTCATGTCCATGACAATTCCCCCCTTAAGGGGAATTATCAAGCCAGTCAGTGCCATGCCGGCACCCATGGGTACAATGGGAATTTTTTCCCTGTTGGCGAGCCTGACGACCTCCTGCACCTGCTCCGGGGTTTCCGGCACAACTACATAGTCCGGTTTGTGGGCCGGCATCAGACCGGGATCCCTTGCATAGAAATAGGCCTCCTCTTCCCTGTCTGAGACATATTCTTCTCCCACTATCTCGGCAAGTGAATGGGTGATATCACTCATATCATCATACCTCCAGTTACTATTTTTCGCCTATGGCCATCTTGCAAAGGTCGATAATGTGGACCGGCTTTATGCCCCTCTTTGCTACCTTTGTGCCCAAGGTACCCTGACATGCCGGGCAGTTAAAGAAACAATATTCGGCGCCATGCCCTGCCATGTCATCGATATTGCGTTTCTGCACATCGTTTGCAAGGTCATAACCGAAACACATGCTAAAAATTCCCCCGCAACACAGGGCATTTTCTCCCTGGTATTCTCTTTCAACAAGTTCAACGCCGATTAACTCCATAATATCAGCTACATAGTGATGCTTATCAGAGCTAAGCCTGGCTGAGCAGGGTCTCTGGTAGGCTGCTTTAATATTCAGAGGCCTGATCTCATTACTTAATTCTTTTAATCTGTTATACAGATATTCAAAATAATGGATTGGCTTAAACGGGACATCTATGCCGTACGCAGGGGCAAGATGGGCAAATGAGCCGTAACATTCGTCATGCATGCATATGACCTCCTTGACGCCCAGTTTCCTGAAGTTTTCCATTACCACGGGTAGCCTTTCCTTGATTATGGAGGTATTGGCAAAATGGATATAAACCACATTGCAGAAGAACTCCTGGCCAAAGATGAAGGAGGGCATGACATCCTCGAATAGTCTTCCCCTGACCCATTTAAGAAATTCAGGCATATAACCAAACGACAGTACCTTTTCCTTGACGTCTCCCAGCCTGTATTTTCCCTGCATTTCACCGATGTTTATCCACTGTTTGGTAATGGCCCTGGGTGAGGTCAGCAACCCCTTTTCCTCTCTTTTTTCCGTTATAAGATAAAAGGGGTGATTTCCTCTTCTGCAATATTCCTCGCATGCGTAACATGTTACACAGTCGTTAAACACAAAAGAATCCTCTCCCCGGCTTATCTTTAACATCTCATCTACTGCCGTGTCTTTATCAACATTCATATACTGGCATTTTACGAGGCAATCACCGGTTGGACAGGTTTTACACAGGTTTTCATCAAATTTTAATGCATACATTTTTACTCCCTCCAGCAAGCCCGGGCCCTTTTCATTATCTGCCCAAATAAGCGTAATCACGAAACCCTCGAAATCAGTCGTCAGCAAGTATAACTATCTAAAAAACATTCTATGTGTCAAGGCCAAACCGGATTTCTTATTTGACATCATTGGAACAGTGAAATAATAACTTTTATAACACTTTAGCCCTTTGAAAATTAGCACGGAAAACACCATGGGGATCTCTTTTCAAAACGCTGAAGTATTACGAAATTATAAAAAAGCCATTGTTCGTTAGATTCAGGAGGGTGCATGGATATTTACAGTTCATTAGTCGCTATTGTGGGACAAGATCGTGTATCAAATAGCCAGGAGGAACTTTTCCTGTATTCTCGAGATTCAGGTGCACAGCATCCAAGAAAAGTCGACTATGTCATAATGCCGGAGACCGTCGAGGAGGTCCAAAAGGTATTATTGCTGGCCAATAAGGAGAAGATTCCCATCACCCCGCTGGGCGGCGGTTTCACCCTATCGGCACTGGTCGTACCCAATAAGGGCGGGATTGTCCTGGATATGAAAAGGATGGACAAAATTATCGAAGTAATTGAAATCAATAGATATGCCGTAGTCGAAGCGGGCGTCTCCCAGGCAGCCCTGCAGTCATATCTCGCAAAAAACCACCCCCGTCTCCAGCACTCCACTCCGGAGGCCCCTCCTACGGTCACTGTTGTCGCCAATGCCCTTATTCAGGGTCACGGCCATATATCACCGAGATACGGCATCAATTCGGATATGATAAACGGGATGGAAGTCGTCCTTCCCACCGGTGAGATATGCAAGATAGGTTCTTGTTCGGTCAGCCCCTATTGGTTTACAAGAGGGCCTCTTCCGGATCTTCCGGGCCTTTTTATTGGGTGGTTCGGGACAACAGGGGTTGTGACAAAGCTGTCCATAAAGCTTTATCCAAAACCAAAATACCGGGATGTAATGGCCTTTTCAACAGATGATGTCGATTCCATAACAGAGGCTGTATTTGAGGCCAACCAGCTTGATTTATTGGAAGATTTTTTTCTTATAAGTCAGGAGAAGCCGGAATGGATGAATCATGTTTTTTTTGTTGTTATTGTATCCGGCCATTTTGAAGAAGAACTTGAACTAAAGCAAAAGGCGTACAAAAAGCTGTTCAGGGAATTTGGAGGCGGCGGCAGGATAGAATTCGTTGAAGATCTGCATCCTGCACTAAGAAAAAGATTCCTCGATGTACCTCCTCTTGCGGCCTTGGCTGCTGATTTTAGAAAAGGCGGTGGTTTTGAATACACAGGCGCAATATTGCCCGTGGACAAGGTTCCGGCGGCATGGAGAAAGGGGATCGAGATAGCCCATAAGTATGGAATGATTTGCTCGTATGTCCACCAGGTTCTGATGGGTAACAGCATTATGTTCGGTTTTAATTATTCCTTTAACAGGGCTGATGAGGAGGATATAGAAAAAACGAGAAAGGCCCTGGATGAATCAAACAGGTTTACCTACGAGCTCGGAGGAATGGTATGGAAGGGTGAGGTGGGGGCGCAAAAACTGGCTATGGAGAAAATGGACCCGAATACGGCCGCATTAATAAAGAGAGTGAAGGGACTTTTAGACCCAAACGGCATTATGAATCCCGGCAATTGGGAACCTGTCGAGTAGATACTGTGTCATAATACTGGTTTTGGCTCTTTATGTCATTTCGACCGACCCTTCCCCCGCAGTAGCCTGCTACGGAGGACAGGCTACGGAGGGTGGAAGGGAGAAATCTTTTAATAATAACCAGTTGCGAATATAAGATTCCTCGGCTATCGCCTCGGAATGACATTACGACACAGTCTCATAGTGGCTGCATTGAGCTAACGCCCAATTAGAAAGGCGTAAGCGATCAGCGTTCAGCCCTCAGTTTAAGAAATGTAAAAGCGGATCTATATCTAATCTATGCTGGATTTCTAAATGTTAATATAAATAAATAGAATTATGCAAAACGCTAATTGCTGAATTCTGTTAGATCCCAATTGAGTGTTTTAACTCAATTGGGGTGTTAAAAACACGTTTACCATGAGTAATGTAGATATCGAACAATTGAAAAATATAGGGGATAGATACAACCTTTTGCTTTTGGGAGTTACCGGTGGCATTGCCAGCGGAAAAACAACCGTAGCCAACATGTTAAAGGATCTGGGCGCCCATACTATAGATTTTGACATAATTGCAAGGCATGTGGTTGAACCGGGGAAACAGGCCTTAAAAGAAATCATCGCCTATTTTGGCGAGCAGGTCATTCTAAAAAATGGTCATCTTGACCGCAAGAAACTCTCAGGAATTGTTTTTCAGGATAAGGAGAAAAGAAAGAAGCTTGAAAGCATTACCCACCCGTACATTCTTGAAGAATTTACACGCCGGGTCAGCGAGATTGCCAAGAAAAATCCTTATGCAATTATTCAGGCCGTTATCCCCTTGCTCTTTGAGGTAAATCTGCAACATCTGGTTCACAAGATCCTGGTTG
>CAZENC010000171.1:0-6710 GCA_964513115.1 uncultured Desulfobacteraceae bacterium
AAATAATTCCTCACATCATCAAGGGAAACCCGCTTCACCTCTTTAAGAAATCTGGTCTTGGTCTTCTTGATCCGGTCAAGGGACTCCCGGAATCTTTTAAACGGAATTTCTCCGCGGATCAATTTCCCCCTCAATGTTTCTATGCCTTCCAGCACACCCTCTTGATCCCCGCATATCAAAAGAATATCCGCGCCTGCCTCAAATGAAACCGCAGCACCTTCAGCAACACCCCACTTTTTTGAAATGGCACCCATTTCCATGTCATCTGTCATGATCAGGCCACTGAAATTCAGCGAATCCCTTAAAAGCCCTGTAAGAATCCTGTGTGAAAGTGTGGCAGGAATCCCCGGATCCAGCGCCGGGTATATGGCATGCGAGGTCATGACCGCTGAAACCCTTGCTGTTATGGCCGACTCAAAAGGCGGGATATTTGTCTTTTCCATTTCACCGATATCCGCCTCTATGGTTGGGAGATGATGATGCGGGTCCAGGGAAGTCTTTCCCAATCCCGGAAAATGCTTTGCCACTGCCATAACTCCATTCTCCTGAAGCACCTCAATGACCTTACGGCCGAGCAATGCAACCTCTTCAGGCTTATCGCTGAATATCCGGCCCTCTAAATGCTTTTCAGGCACTCCCTTACGCACATCCATAACCGGTGCCAAATCCATGTTCAAACCCACGAGACTCATCTCACGTGCCGCCACCCTTGCAAACTCTGTCGCCCTCTCCGCAGGCTTTGGGTCCTCTCCTATTGCACTGTTTCCCGGAAACCGGGTAAAGGGTTCCTTCAACCTGGCCACAGGTCCCCCTTCCTGATCAATTGAAAGAAAAAGGGGTATATCGTGATATTTCATGGCCATGTCCTGCAAATCATTGCAAAGCGTGGCCAGCTGAACAGGATCCTGGATGTTCCTGCCAAACAGTATAACCCCACCAAGGCCGTAATCCCGGATAAGCGCTTCCGTGCCGCTATCCAACCGTGACCCCGGCATTCCGGCCATAAAGAGCCGCCCTATTTTGCTGTCAAGTTCTGAAAGATCGAGTATGGAATGCACAAGGCATGTCTCCTTTGTTTCAATATATACCAAAAACCGCTGCACCAAGGTTTTTGTAATTTTTGAACTAATACTATCCCGTTGACATCCAAGCCAAGGATGTATAATCAGTAGACAATAATTGCAATGAAAAAAGGTGCCCCGTGAAAGCCATGATCCTTGCAGCGGGCCTCGGGACAAGGTTGAGGCCGCTCACCTCCAACATACCTAAAGCCCTCGTGCCGGTTGGAAACAGGCCGGTCATTGAAAAGGTAATAGAATATCTTAAGCCTCAGGGTGTGACCGAAATTGTCGTGAACGCCCACCACCACCACAAGCAAATTGTCAAACACCTGTATGATATCAGACACCTGGAAGTAAATATTGAGGTCCGCGTGGAACCGAAGATTCTTGGCACAGGAGGGGGTATTAAAAACACCGAGGATTTCTGGGGTACAGATCCTTTCTTTGTAATAAATGCGGATATCCTTTCAGATATTGATCTGGCTGAAGCATATGGGGCACACAAAAAAGATTGTAACTTGGCAACATTGATCCTGCATGACCATGAGCCGTTTAACCAGATCCGAATTGATGACCGTTTGAATATCACCGATATCGCCCAAGAGAACCAAAAAGGCAGGCTTGCATTTACCGGTATACATATCATTGAACCCAAACTTCTTTCCCATATTAAGAGGGGAGTGTACTCCAATATTATTGATTGTTACCGCGAACTGATAAAAGCGGGCAAGCCTATCAGGGCGTACATTTCAGAGGGACACAGCTGGCGGGACATAGGCTCAATTGAAAGTTATATGCTCGCAAATAAGGATGCCCTGAAAGGAAAGTCTTCTTTAGTGGATCCGGGTTGCCACATAGAAGCTTCTTCAAGGTTGATGGAGTGGGTAATAATTGGTGCGAAAGCGATAATTGGACATGACGTGGAAATCAGAAGATCCATTCTCTGGGAAAATGTCAAAATCAGAAAGGGCCTAAAAGTCATAGACAGCATTGTCACCGCCTCAAGGGAGGTTCGGTCCGATCTGATTAACGGGATTTTTTAATTTTTCATCGTGAAGCTCCTCGCAGTGATCTTTAGATTTTGATACCCTGTAGCAGACTGCTGTGGAAACGTTGCCTGCAGACGAGTAATTTTCATGCACAATGAAATAAAAAAATTTATTCTGGATTTCATGAAACAGAGCGACCGGGCCTTAGAAGAAGTAGATTTTCAGCCGCTTCCCGGAGACGGGTCAAGACGGCTTTTCTGGCGCATTACGAATTCCGAAACAGAATCCTCTCTCATAGCCATGTCCAACCCGCCCTCAGATAATGCCGCTAAACGAGAAAACCGCGCCTACGTGAAAATCGGAAGCCATCTCCACCTGAAAGGTGTCCCTGTACCTGAAATTTACCTATATGATCTTGAACGCGGCCTTTTCATCATGGAGGATATGGGGCCTACAAACCTCCAGCATATGGTAGCCTGGAACAGAGATCCCCTCCCCTTGTATTACAAGTTGCTGGAACGTCTTTTTCGCATGCAGGTTGACGGGGCAAGGGGTTTTGATACCGGATGGTGTTGCCAGACACAAAGATATGATCAAACGGTTATGCGCAGGTACGAGACGGACTATTTCAAGGAAGCATTTCTCTGCAGATTTCTTGGTCTCAAAACAAAATGGCCTGAACTGGAAACTCCGTTTAACCACCTGTCTGAAACAGCATCCAGGGCTGAAGGCAACTTCTTTCTTCACCGCGATTTTCAATCAAGGAATATAATTATCTCCGGAGGAAGTATCGGTATCATCGACTGGCAGGGCGGACGGCTTGGTCCCCTTGGCTATGACCTTGCATCCCTCATTATTGATCCCTATTCAGATCTGCCTAAACAGTATAAGGAGAAAGTCTATCATAGATACCTCTCGCTGATCAGGGAGGAAAATGCCGGATGGGTAGAACCTTTCGAGAGGCATTTCCCCTACCTTGCAATACTGAGAAACCTCCAGATCCTTGGGGCCTTTTCGTATCTGTCGAAAATAAAAGGAAAAAAGTACTTTGAGGCATATATGCCTGCGGCCATAAGAACCCTCCATGATTCGCTCCGCCAGCTGAATGACCCGAAGCTTTACCCTCTGAGGGATCTCACAGCCGAAATTGACCCTTTCGAAAAATATCTCGACATGCACCGTTCCGGTGAATAAGATCAATATTAGTATTATGGAAAGAAAAAAGGCGCAAATTAAAAACATTATTGATGGTCTGAGCGGATGATTTTCTCAACTCAAAAGGAGGAAACCATGGAAGACTGTATATTCTGCAAGATTGTAAAAGGGGAAATACCCAGCTTCAAGGTATATGAGGATGAAAAGGTCTTCGCCTTCGAGGACATAAGCCCCATATCCGTAGGCCATACCCTCATCGTTCCCAAAAGGCATGCACAGGATCTATGGGAAATCCCTGACGAAGACCTTGCTTCGGTGCACCGTGCCTCAAAAAAGATCATTAACGCCATTAAAGACGTCCTTAAACCAACCGGCGTGGCCTGTCTTCAATTAAATGGCCCGGGTGCAAATCAGGTTGTTATGCATTATCACCTGCACCTGATTCCTCGAATCAGCGGAGAGCCTGAACTACCCGTGACATCTTGGGAACTCAAACAGGGAGACATGGACACAATCAAACAAACAGCCGAAAAAATAGCGGCAGCTATCAAATAGCCAGACCTGGTTATAGGGGGAAATATAGAAGCTACTCAATCAGTTCCACGTTCCAGTACAGATAATCCCTCCAGGTATGTGGAACTTCCCTGAACCCGATAGTGATCTTCAAGGCCGGTAGCCATTTGGGACGGGATGGCTTGCGGATTAGCCTCATGCCAACTTCAGTAGGAATGTAACCGCCCTTTTTCCTGTTGCACTTAACGCAGCATGTAACAATGTTGGTCCATTCGGTTTTGCCACCGCGGGCTTTGGGGATAACATGATCGTAAGTGAGTTCTTCGGAAGAAAACCGCTCCCCGCAGTATTGGCAGCGGTATTTATCTCTTGCATAGATATTCTGTCTTGAAAATTTGACTTCATCATTTGGTCTCCTAACCATCTTGAGTAGCCTTATAACCGAAGGCAATTTGATGGTAAAGCTGACCGAGTGAATTTCACGTCCATACTCCTCGAGGACTTCAACCTTGTCCAACAGGAGTAAGGTAATCGCCCTTTTCCAGTTGATGATCTTCAACGGTTCATAAGTAATGTTGAGTAATAGGACTTGTTCCATAAGGCGCAAACTCGGCTAACTTTCGGCCCCTAAAAACGAAGTGCTTTTTTCTAAACAGGTATATTTATCCTAAAAAAGCCAAGAATACAAGTAAAAAATTGAGATCCAACTCAGTCTTACACATTATTACACGGTTAAAAATCCCATGTCCTTCAAGCTATAAACAGGTTTGAGAGATATTACATGAAAAAAGTAATCATCTCCGTCCTGCTCGGATTCATTGTATTCGTAGGATTCCGCCTTTTTCTTTCCGTTCTGGGGCAGGGGATTTGGAAATTCCTATGAAGAGCTGTGTGATGAATTAGGATCCGTTCTCATCCCTAATATCTTTAAAGGAATCATGGGAAAACGCCATTTAATGAGTGACCCCATCCATCCCAACGACGCCGGTTACGCAATATTCGCAAAAAAGTTCTACGAAAAAATAAAACCCTACCTCTGAAAATTCTCATTATTCCAGGTTAGGACAAGCCCAAACCCACCGTCAAGTTTTAATATATTCATTTACCCGCCTTCGCAGAAAGCCCCGTCCGGAAGGGCGGGGAGCTTCACATCAGGTGTTTTTGAAGGGTTCCTGATCACCAGCAAGGTATTAGATGCAAGGCGACGAGGAGCGACGATTGAGGCGTATGAGCAATACGCTGCAAGGAGGAGCGATCGAAGGTAACGCAGCAGATGATGTCTTGATGGTGATCAGGGGCAAGGCCCTTCAGTTGACAACGTACCTCACTTTCAGTATATTCTCAGACCGTCTCACAAGCAGACTGAGCAGTTGTGTAGTTCTTATTGAGAGCATAACTATTACCTGAATTTTCAGTCTTCAGTCTAAACACCCTCAGCCTGTGCATTTTTTCAAATTTCCCCGGGGAAATACTATGTGGCCTTATTGGATCGCCGGCGCTATTTTCGCTTACATTCTCTTAGTACTCTGTTTCCTCTACCTGGTTCACCGGATACCCCGAAAACCGGTCAAAGAGGCACCTGATTGGGGTCGTATCATCGATACCCGAATCCCCAGTATTGACGGCGGCTCACTTGAGGTCTGGCGAGTCGAACCTGAAGGCCGTTCAAGAGGTGTTGTTCTGCTGGCCCATGGCTGGAGCCGAAACCGGGATCGTATGGTCTCGAGGGCCAGGATATTCGGGCAACTGGGCTTTACCACTGTCCTTCACAGTGCCCGTGACCACGGTAATTCAACCCCTTACCGATTTATGAATGCCTTTCGCTTTGCCGAGGACATTGAGGCTGTTCTAAAATGGATAAATGAACCGGTTCTCCTGTACGGACATTCAGCAGGCGCAGCAGGAGCTATCATTGCGGCTAACCGAAACCCCGACAAGATAAGTCTTCTCTTTTTGGAGGGCTGCTACGCCCGAACAAAAGAGGCTCTTCTAAGCCTTTATCGAAACTACAACCGGTTCTTCGGCACCCTCTTTGCACCAATGGTTGTTCTTTTCATGGACATCTTCTACAGATTTAGATTAGACGAAGTAAGCCCGGTCCGACTGGCATCCGACATCGACATACCAGTCCTTATAATTCACGGTGAACTTGACCAGAATTTTCCCCTGGACCATGCATGGAGACTGAGGGACAGCTTTCCCGCTGGAAGGGCGGAGCTATTTGTAGGCTTGGAAGCAGATCACAGCAGTTCATCACTCACTCCTGAATACCCGATAGCAATCAATTCATTTGTGGACCGCCACCTCCCCTTGCATTCTTGGCATCCAACCTCAAATCTTTCCTGAATTGCTGTTTTAACTTGACCACTTTATTTCCGATATTGTATATTAATGGGCAATTTGATTAAATTTAGCCAATTTAAAAGAAGATAATAACAGGTTTTTGTCAGTTATGCTTCATACCCCTAAAGATTAATTCACTGAAAATCAAAAACAGGAAAAAGGGAGAAAATGAAATGGCTGAAAAGACAATCAAGTGTCCAAAGTGCGGTCAAGAGAATATATTTCCCTCGGAAGAATGTGTAAAATGCGGGAGCAGTTTTGCGCTATTCGCTGAAACTCGATCTGTACTCGAAGAGCTGAAACAGGAGAACGAGGAAATAGAGGAACTACTCCCCCTGGAAGAGGACGAAGAAGAGGGCTCGGTCGTGTGCCCAAAATGCGGACATGAAAACTCCCTTTTATGTGAAGAGTGCGTGAAATGCGGTATTGTTTTCTCAAAGTATTATGAGGTTCTGGCAAGGAAACAGGAGGACGAAGAAGAGAGAGAAAGGGCGTTAAGGAAAAAGGAGGAGGCAGAACAAAGGGCTGAGGCTTTAAGAACAAAGAGAGAGGAAGAAGAAAAAGCTGAGGCCCTTAGAAGGCAGAAAGAAGCTGAAGAAAGGGCTGAGACCTTAAGAAAACAAAAAGAGGAAGAAGAAAAGACCGAGGC
>CAZENC010000172.1:0-6705 GCA_964513115.1 uncultured Desulfobacteraceae bacterium
TGCCCATCCCAAGATCAATAATATCCTCTCCCCTGTGTCTCGCTTCCATTTTGATCTGGTCCACCTTGGCAAAAACGTAAGGGGGTAAACGATTCATTCTCCTGAAGTCTTGCATTGTCATAATCTCCATAAATGTTTTTGTGTAAATGCCTGCCGTTTATTTCCATGATTGTCAAGTTTTCGCAGAGAGTTAAGACCTTTACCTTATGCCTCACGCCTTGTACCTTACGCTGGATAATTCCATCGTGCGGCGTCAATACTTTCACCTGTTCGAATAAACCCGAAAATCGATGGATCAAAAATATATATCACCGCCCGGGAAAAATCAAACCCCAAGCCTAAAAATCCAGCATGCCCAGTGATTCAGCCTGAATTATATTCCTCAATATTCTATTTTCAGGATCTGAAAGTTCCGGATCAGAGTCCAGGATCCGCTCTGCCTCATTTTTTGCGGTCATAAGAAGCTCCGGCTCCCTGAACATTTCTGAAAATTCCAGTTCTCCTGACCCAGCCTGTTTGGTGCCCATCAGCTCTCCCTGGCCGCGGATTTCAAGATCTTTCCGGGCGATTTCAAAACCGTCATTACATTCGGCCAGCACCTTCAGTCTTAAAAGACTTTCCTCGGGAAGTTCATTTTTCACCATAAGCAAACAGAGACCTCTCTCAGTCCCCCGGCCCACTCGACCCCTTAATTGATGGAGTTGGGCTAATCCAAACCTCTCCGGGTCTTCAATTACTATGACAGTGGCGCCCGGGGCATGAATGCCTACCTCAACAACCGTTGTCCCCACTAAAAGATCTAATCGCCCTTTCCGGAACTCTTCCATTGTCACTTCCTTATCGTGCGGGGGCAATTGGCCGTGTATAAGTCCTACGCAAAAGCTGGGTGTAAAGAGCTTTTTCAGGTCGGAGTACATTTCAAGGGCATTTTTCAGGTCCCTATCGTCTGATCCTTCAATGACGGGACATATCACCAGTACCTGTTGACCTGCTGACATTTTCTCTCTCACCATATTATATACTTCCGTCTTCCGCCCCTCATCCATAAGGAACGTTACAGCCGGCCTGTGCCCTTCCGGGTATTCTTTTATAACAGAGATATCCATATCAGCATAAACCGTCATGGCTAGGGTCCTCGGAATTGGTGTTGCCGTCATGACAAGAAGATGGGGATCTATACCCTTTCTGTCCAATAAGGCTCTCTGCCTGACCCCGAAGCGGTGCTGTTCATCAATCACAACCAGCCCCAGCCTGGAAAATGAAAGTTCTTGCTGGATCAGGGACTGTGTACCGATTACCAGGTTGTATTCCCCTTTCCTGATTTTTTCATAGACTTCAAGACGTTCAGGCCTTTTAAGCGCCCCGGTCAAAAGAACGGGCCGAAATCCCATGTCTTTAGGAAGGCTTGAAAAAAACTGTTTGTGCTGTCGTGCCAGAATCTGGGTAGGTACCATTAATGCAACCTGACATTTATTGACGACGCTGATGTATGCAGCCACTACAGCAACTACTGTCTTTCCGCATCCCACGTCTCCCTGGAGCAGGAGATTCATGGGCCTTCCACTTCTCAGGTCCTTGAACATTTCCTTGACAGCCCTCACCTGATCACCGGTCAGGGTAAAGGAAAAATATTCTTCGAGCCGGGAGAGCAGGTCTTTAGGAATCGAAAACACGATACCTGCCCTGTTCTTATTCAATCTTCTCCTGAAGGCTATGTTGAGCATCACGCGAAAAAAACGATCGAATATTAGCCTTTTGTGGTATGTTGTTTCATGTTGGTTAAGTAGATCAATTGATGCTCCTTCAGGTGGAAAATGAACACATTTTACAGCTTCCCCAAGTTCTGGAAGGCCAATGCGACGGGATATCTCCCTTGGAATTTCATCCTTTTGTATCTCTTGATATTTTTCAAGGGCCTGAATGACGGCAGATCTTACGACCTGTCGTGAAATCCCTGTAACCTGCGGGTAAATGGGATAAAAACTCAAGATCTCTTTCACCTTGTCCCTGTTGATCGCCTTAATATCAGGGTGAATCATCTGTCTCCCGCCCCGGTTTATCCGGATACGCCCATAGGCCATAACTTCCAAACCCTGCCCTGTAAAGCAATCAAGATGTACCTTCCTATAATTGAACCAAATAAGCTCTAAACGGGCTGTTGCGTCCATGATTACGATCCTGAATAACCCTTTTTTTCCCCTGCGAAAAAACCTTTCTTCCCTGCCCGATAAGACCTTCCCACAGACCAATACGGCCTGGCCCTCCACGGTTTTGCCGATTGGAAAGACCCGACTTCTGTCTTCATATCGATTTGGGGTAAAAAATATTAGATCAAGGACGGTTGTGATGCCCTTCACTGCAAGAAGCTCAGCCCGCTTTGGACCGATGCCTTTTAAAGAGGTAATTGGAAGATTCAGTTCCGGAATCCGTTTGCGAGTGCTGGTATTCGCTGTAATCATTTAAACCCATTAACAAATCACGATCTTGCTGACAAGATAAAAGATTTGACAACTAACCCATTAGATAATAAAAATCGAAAAAAGGGCTGCTCAACCCTGTAAACATTAAATGGCTTAATGGAACAAGCTCATTTAAAGGTGCCCACAAAATATTACCGGCATCCATGAAAAAATAAATGGGGTGTAAGCAAATGGTGAAAAAAAAGGAAAAAAGCAAATACGCCGAAGCAGGTGTGGATATTGACGAGGGAAATAGGCTCGTAGAACTTATAAAGCCCATCGTGAGCAAAACCTTCAAGCCCGGAGTCATCACAGAGATTGGAGGTTTTGCAGGTCTCTTCTCCTTGAATATTCAAAACATCAAAAACCCTGTGCTTGCAAGTTCCACCGATGGTGTGGGAACAAAGCTCAAAATTGCATTCATGCTTGATAAACATGATACGGTCGGTATAGACCTGGTTGCCATGTGCGTGAACGACATCCTGGTTCAGGGTGCCAACCCGCTTTTTTTTCTCGACTATATATCCATGGGAAAACTGGATGTTTATAAGGCACAGGAGATTGTAAAAGGCATAGCAGATGGATGCCAGGAAGCCGGATGCTCCCTACTCGGAGGTGAGACAGCCGAAATGCCGGGATTCTATGCTGAAGGCGAATACGACCTTGCCGGTTTTGTCGTTGGAATTGCTGAAAACGAAAAATTATTGGACGGTTCGGAAATTGCCGTCGGCCATCAGCTTATCGGCATCGCTTCCAGCGGACTGCATAGCAATGGCTACTCTCTCGTCCGCAAGATCTTTTTCGAAGGCTTGAAAATGACCGTGGATGACTATGTTGAAGATTTCGGCCGGACCCTCGGAGAAGAACTTCTCGAGCCTACCCGAATATACGCCGGAGCAATAAGCAATCTGAGCAGGGACTTCCGCATATACGGCATCTCACACATAACCGGTGGCGGCCTTGTCGACAATCTTCCACGTGTTATACCTAATGCCTGCAAGACGGTGATTCACAGATCGAGCTGGCCTGTTTCTCCCGTATTTTCATACATTCAAAAGGCAGGACGGATTTCGGATCAGGAAATGATGCGGACTTTCAATAACGGCCTCGGCCTGGTAATTGTTGTAAACGAGGAAGAAAATAACGAAGTGCTCTCAAGGCTGAACGCCATGGGTGAAACCGCCTTTCATATCGGCTCGGTCGAATCAAGAGGTGACGATGAAGGAGCCGTACAATTCGCAGACTGAAAACCGGTTACGGAATAAAACAGCTCCGGTTATGATCAGTGCCTGCCTCCTCGGTATACCCTGCAGATATGACGGTCAGCATTCATCCTGTCCCGACTTGATAAATTTTTTAGGTTCAATCCATTTCATACCTTTCTGTCCAGAACAGATGGGAGGGCTTTCCACCCCAAGATCTCCCGCCGATATTAAGGGAGGTGACGGTCGCGACATACTCTCAGGGAGCGCAAGGCTTATCAATGCTGATGAAAAAGATGTGACTGAAGCCTTCATAAATGGGGCATATGTAGCATTGAACCTGGCCAGACTGTCAGCGTCATTCATAGCAGTTATGAAAGACAAGAGCCCTTCCTGCGGGCTTCAAACTCCATACTGCGAAAAACCATCCGGGTTCGGCATTGGAGTTACTGCAGCTCTCTTTGAGTCATCAGGCATAAGGATATTCGAGTTGGGTTCAAATGATATGTTTCCTATTAGCAAATTCTTGAAGTTGCTAAAATAGTCATATTATGGTTTGCATTGAGCCACCGCCCAATTAGGGTATTAGTAATTGACAAAAAACATTAGGGCTCCTTACAAGAATTTATGGGTTAAAAAATAACAAGTAAAAAAGTAAAGGGTTATGAGGAGCCGATATTAAAGGAGTAAGCCATGTTTGGTCTTGGTCCAACTGAATTGATCATTATCACTGTTATTATCCTGCTTCTATTCGGCGCCAAAAGACTCCCGGATATAGGTAAAGGCCTAGGGGGAGCTATAAGAGAATTTAGAAAGGTCAAACATGAAATCAGCCCTGAAGAACCTTCTGATGAGAATCAAAGCAGCGAAAACGCATCCACGATGGAGGCCAAGGTAGTTGACAAGGTTCTGGAACAGGTTCCAGGTGTAAAAAAGGCAGTAGAAGTTAAGAAAAAGGTGAAAAAGGTAAAAGAATTCATCAAATAAATGTGGAAATCGAGATCTATTCTTGGGGACCTGCAATGAGGATTCAAATTTTCCTGAACACTTTTGATTTATTTGGGTAGTCTTTGCCAAAAAAGACTCTCCGGATTACTATTATCTCATTTCATTATTCTGATCAGCATCCATCGTACTACTATCCTCATCCGCTTGATCCTTCTTGCCTTGCCGACGTTCCATCTTTTCCTTAGCTTTTTTCTTTCGCCTAATCTCTTTTTCTAATTTCTTAAAGCTGTGTCTATTACGTTTTGCCATTATCCCCTCTTTTTAGATCAACTTTTCTGATGCCTTTTTTCAACCATACCCTATAAACTATATTAACGATCTAGAGAATAGTCAGGCTTTGTCTTCGAGCCATATTTAATAGGAACGCCTTCCACCGCTCCGTCTTCCTCCCCCTCGATTTCCTTTATTCCGAAAACCTTCGGAACGGGACCGAGCCTTATTAACCTTAAGCGTTCGTCCTTTGAGCTCTTTACCATCCAAGCTATCTATCGCGGACTGAGCGTCGGCACTATTTGGCATTTCCACGAATCCGAATCCTTTTGATCTGCCACTGTAATTGTCTTTTATAACCCTCACGGATTCGACCTGCCCGAATTCCCCAAAAGATTTTCGCAAATCCTCTTCTGTGGCCTCGTATGACAAATTGCCTACATAGATATTCATGCTGACCTCCTTTTTTTGGTTAGATGTTATTGAAGGGTTGTGTGTTAATAGAATTGGTTGCAGGGAATATGTGCTTTAGCGTGAAGAATCCTGGATTCAATAAGACACTCCCCTCACGTTACGAGTCACAATCTTCCTTTAAAGTGCGACTGTCTGAGGGAATCGTAATATCATGCGATCTCAACCAATTCCAGATCGAAAAACAATGTGTGTCCCGCCAATGGGTGGTTCGCATCAAGTGTTATTGTCTCTTCATTTACGTCTGCAATAATTAGATCAATATGACCTCCGTCTGGTTGCCGCATCTGTAGCATCTGTCCCATTGTGGGTGTAATATGGTCGGGCAATTTACTTTTCGCTATTTCAATCACTAATTCCTCTCGCCTCGGGCCAAACGCTTCTTCAGGCGGGACTTCAATAGTTGTTTTGTCCCCGGTTTCCATGCCAATAACACCTTTTTCAACACCCGGCATAACTTCTCCGCTTCCCACAATAAAATTAAACGGTTGTTTTTCTGTTGAATTGTCAAACACCTTCCCGTCTTCCAGTTTCCCCGTGTAGTTTATTTTTACCGTGTCTCCATTTTTTACCTTGCTCACAAACACCTCCAATTAATAATTTTGGCTAATCCTAAAAACTGCTTCGTCAACATTTACTCTTATACCGTTAACGGTTGCCGATGGAGCAAACACAATTAAGGAGGGAAAAACTTGATCCAAACCGACTATTGAACTCTTATCCCGAAGAACCTTTTGAGTCGATCAATTCAAGCATGCTGGAATGTCCGATGAGTGACGTGCAGCGAACCTAAACGGGAGCACAATTCAAAACAGTTAGAGAGGCAGGCTCTGCCCACCTAACGAATTACAACAATTTTTGTTAGGGTAGGAGACTAAAATTCAGCACACCTCAACCTGTATAAGAGTAAATTCTCGCTGCAATTCATTGCAGCCATCTAATTCCAATCAATAATGTCAAAGACTGGAAGGCACGTGCTGACCGTCAGTGGATAAGTGGCTTTGTAGGCCGATGCAAACGCATGAAGGCTGGAAGTTTTCCGCTGCCCTTTTCAGCTGAGGAGTTTTAAGTCAGTTCAGTGAGGCGGGAGAACCTGCCCAAATGGCATTGGCATTATAACCATGTTACCCCATTCTGGGCTCCATTTTGGATGGAATGATGGCCTATTGATAACATCAACAAGCACCTATCATATTTAAAAAACTTATTTATAATTAAAATATTTCAAATACTCTGAAATTAGTCAACCTTTTTTATAGATTAATCTTTCTTATTTCAACATAATTCCTTATATGCAATCGCCTGTATTGCGGTCCTTTTGCCTTGACACTCAAGAACTTACCTTCATATACTCA
>CAZENC010000173.1:0-6630 GCA_964513115.1 uncultured Desulfobacteraceae bacterium
GGGACACGACCTTGTCCTTTCCCTTTTTGGCGGAATACAGGATGAACTCCTTTTTAGAGCCGTCAGGTTCCTGGTTGATAATCTTCCGGTACATTTCAAAAGTTTCCGGATTCAGGTTCCGGTCGACCTTTTTCAACAGTTCGTTTCCGTCTATTGCATAAACAGGTGCTGCAAACATCATCGCCATGAGAAAGATTAATATTTTTTTCATGTTACTGCCTCCCCTCCAAGGCCTTTTTCACGGCATCACCCACGCTGCCCTTGAATTGAAAATGAGTTATGCCTTCATTTTTCAATGTATTGATCATTTTCGAGCCGAAGTTCTCGGCAATTACGACGGTAACGCCTCTTCGCGCAAGCAAATTTGCCGCTGAAGGCCCCGCGCCGCCACTCGCATTCATGTAAGGGTTATCAAGAACCTCGATCAATTTCCCTTTGTAGTCAAATATAAGATAATAAGGACATTTAGCAGCCATATTGCTTACAGATGCCTCTGCGGTTTTACCGCCGGATGCAACCGCAATTTTATTGTTTTCTGAGCCGGCGGCATTGACTGTAACCGGACAAAGAAACAGGATTGCAAGGCCTATAACAAACAATCTTTTCATATAAAATTCCTCCTAAACATGTCTTAACGCGTCTACAGGTTCCATGTTTGAGGCCTTGTAGGCCGGTTGAAGGGTAGCCAGGATCGAAACCAGAAGCACAATAAAGGATACCCAGAACAATTCATTATAATTGACTGTGGGGGCGAGCAACAGGTTCTCCGTACGGCCGAATGAGAACCTGATTTTGTAGATATTGAGGATATAAACGGCCCCGACGCCTATGATATTTGCAAAGAGTGTGCTGATAAACCCGAGAGCAAATCCCTCGGATAAAAACAGGCCCATGATCTTGCCGGGCGCAGTACCGATAGCCGCGATAGTGCCGATCTCTCTGACTCGCTCGTAGACCGACATCATCATAACATTCAAAATACTTATGAGGACAATGGCGATCATGATAATCTTCATGGACACGGACATCAGATCGATCATCCTGGCGATATTGTAGAATGGGGAGAGTGCCTCCCATGTGTGAATCTCGAACATGGGATTTCCCTTGGGATTTTTGATTCCGGAAAGGCTATTGTTGATCTCCGCATAAAGGGTATCGACCTTACGGAAATCCCTGGTGCGTATTGCCACCTCTGTTACTTCAGGCACTTCTATACGCAGGAGGTCGCGGGCATCCTTGATATGAATATACCCCTCCTTTCCCTGGGGACCTGCCACGCTCTCTATGACACCTGCCACAGTGAAGTTGAGACCGTTTACCGATCCATCCCTGTTGTGAGCCACAAGGACCACTGTATCGCCATGTTTTATCTTGAGACCCTTCGCCAGTTTGTCGGGGATTATGATCTCTCCGGGATTTAAAAGGTCCTGTCCTGATTCCCTGTCCCTGAACGTGATGCGATCGGGAAGGGCCGGGCAGACCTTGATCTCGCTGTCGGGTTTTATGGCATTGAGCCGGATATTGGTGGTTTCCTTGTAGTTGCTCAACATTGCGCCTAACTTTATCCTCGGTGAATAGGATTCCACCAGCGGATTTTTATCGAGCAAATCCATGATTTTTTTATATTCCTTAGGTTTCAGATTCAGATTAAGGGGTATTGTGTCAATTGAAGAGACATAACCCTTCTTATGAATCTGCATCTGGGCCAACGTGGCGTCGGTGATAAGGCCGACCATCATCTGTTTGAAAGAGCCGGAAAGGCCCGAGAAGAGGATGACCATCACCACCCCCACGGTGATAAGCAGGGACGTGAGGAGGGTTCTTCTCTTGTAGCGCAGCAGGTTTCGAACGGCTATTTTGAAGGTATTAATCATCGTTTTCCCTCCTTTCTGAACCCTGTTCCGTTTGTGTCAGCCTGCCGTCTTCCAGCGTATGAATAACCTCGGCCTCGTGCATAACCCTCGGGTCATGGGTGGAAAAAATAAACGTGGTCCCGAACTCGTCCCGCATGTCCCGCATGAGCCGGATTACGTTTTGGGCGGTCGCATGGTCCAGGTTGGCCGTGGGTTCGTCTGCCAGCACTAACTTTGGCTGGGTTACAAGGGCACGGGCAACAGCCACCCGCTGCCTCTGTCCCCCGGACAGCTGGTCAGGAAATTTGTCTTTCAAGTCGAGCATTCCGACCGATTTGAGGACCTTTAATACCATGTCCGTCCGTTTTGCTTTGGATTCGTTTTTTATCATTACCAGGGGGTACTCCACATTCTCATAAGCGGTCAGCACGGGAAGGAGGTTGAAGGACTGGAAAATAAATCCCAGGACCGAACCCCGAAATGATGCACTCTGCCGCCGGTCAAGGGCGTCGACACGCTCTCCTGCCACAACAAGTTCCCCTTTGGTTGCCTTATCCAGGCAGCCCATAAGGTTCAGGAGTGTTGTCTTCCCGCTGCCGGAAGGGCCGACGAAAGAGACAAAAGAGGCCGGTTCAATCTCAAAATTAAGACCCTTAAGCGCCTCAACCTCAACCTGGCCGGTCACATATGTTTTTGACAGATCTACGGCCGTTACCAGACTCATAATAATGCTCCTTTTTTTTAAATGCCCGGCTTGTCCATCCGCTAATGGGACGAAGCTAATTAATACAGCAAGGTATATGCCATCTTTTGGTTAATCAGGATAAGACTTTGAAATTATAAAGAAATACTATAACAAGTCAATAAAAATCGGATATTTTGGTCCGGAAGTTAAGCAAGAAATGTCGGACGGGAATGACAGATAAGGCCTTGACATTATCGGATATCGATAATATATATGGATATCGACTAGATAAAACCGGGGGGATTATGATCAGAGAAGTTGACTTGGCCTTTATCAAGATTCATATCCTTTATCACGCTGCCAAGGAGGAGGTTTACGGAGTCGGCCTGATCGAGGAACTGGCTCGGCATGGCTACAGATTGAGCCCTGGAACTCTTTATCCCACTTTGGCCAAGATGGTAAGGCTGGGCCTTTTGACCTTTGAGTGCAGGACTGTAGTCCACAAGCAGCGGAAATATTACCGTATTACTCCTGAGGGGCTGGAACAGCTCCAAAAGGTCAAGGCAAAGATAGGAGAGTTATACGATGAGGTTCTGGAAAAGGCCGTTGCCTTGAAGGCCCAAAAGCTATAAGGAAAATCCGGGCGTCCATGTAGATTTGAAGAAAGGAGAATACTATTCATGCCTCTTGTTTTATTATTGGTGATCATTTTCCTGGCATCTTTCATCCTGACCATGGTTGGACTGGGCGGGGGACTTGTCTTTTCTCCGCTTTTTGTCCTGTTGAAGTTCCCCGTGACCACAGCAGTATCCGCGTCCCTTTTTCTCAACGGGACTGCCGCCATTTCAGGGGCCATTACCTATTTCCGCAAAAAAATGGTTGATGTGAAAATCGGTTTGCCTTTGCTTGTCACCTCCACCCTTTGTGCCCCGTTAGGAGCCATGGTGACAAACCGGATCGACCTCCGAATTTTTACCGGTATTCTGGCAATGGTTATTATCGTTGCTGCAACGCGCATGCTCTTTTCCAAAAAGCTCGAGTCAGAGGGGAGGCCTGTCAGCTCTGCCCGCAGGATTATCGGAGGGGGCGGCATAGGAGTCTTGATAGGGTTCATGGCCGGTCTTTTTGGTATTGGTGGGGGGGTTTTTATTGTGCCTCTTCTGATTTATGTCTTGAAGGTGCCTACCAAGACCGCCGCAGCGACCAGCATCTTTGTGGTCATATTCTCATCATTCAGCGGATTCATTGCGCACATATCCCTTGCGGATACGGACTGGAAATTTATACTTATCGCAGCGGTCTTTTCTTTTGCGGGCGGTCAGTTGGGGTCAAGAATTATGGCTGAAAAACTAAAAGGCCGAACTGTACGCCTGATCTTTGGTCTGGTCCTGTTAGGATTTGCCCTCAAACTCATACAGAGGACCTTTATGTAACTGAAACCAAGCCGCAAGATTTTCTTGGGATTCTTTTTCGTGGCCTAGGTCTTCGGTATCTGGTCAGGGCCGGTTGTTTGCGGGAATGGGGGCGTTCGACTCCTAAGGCAGAAGTTTGGATGCGATTTTTGAAAATAGAGCGTCATGGTCCATCCACCATCTTTCTGGCGAGTCTGCTGGAACAGGGAAAAACATGTATCGCACAGAGTACGCAGAGGACACAGAGAAAAGCATAGACAGGATCCACAGGATTGAAAGGATTTTAAATGTATGAAGGGTGTTTCAAAGATATATGTGGAGGATCATCGCAAGTAAAAACAAGCGAACTTGCTTTTACTCACGGTGACTCCTCCTCATAGGTCCGGATGTAATAACATCCGGCCCATCACTTTGTGATGTCTTTGTAACTTTTTTCTTAAAATAAAGTGAAAAACTTTGCGATCTCTGTGAGCTTGAGTGAGCTAAGCGAACGGGCGTGAAAAAGAAAAAATCAATGTAATGCTATTAATCCTGTCTAATAAAAGCTAATGGCTAATACCCGCCACACTGACGGCGGGCATGCTTCGCCTTAAGCCTTCAATTTCGCAAAGCGGGAGGGTAGGGGTGGAACCATTTGAATCCACTTCAAGTGGCGGGGGAGGGGTAGCCCCCTCTCCCGCCTAGTAAAAAGGCGCAAAGGACTTTTTACGAGGTTATCAGAATTGGAATGCTTACAAGGTTCAGCCTTTACGGCTTTCTAAAAAATCAGCAGTACTATGACTATTTTTTACTGCTGGCGTTCAGGCAGATGGGGCTGTCCTATTTTCTCATCGGGTTATTGATTGCCTTCCGGGAGGTAATGATCAACATTATTGAAATACCCACGGGCGCCATCGCAGACCTCTGGGGACGGCGAAAGTCGATGGTTTTCAGCTTTGCATCCTATATTCTAAGCTTTGCGATTTTCGGTTTTTCAGGCACGGCGGCCCTTGCAGGCAATCTCTCGCAGCATACACTGATGCCCCTTCTTTTTCTGGCAATGGTCTTTTTTGCGATCGGAGATGCATTCCGGACCGGCACGCATAAGGCAATGATTTTCACGTGGCTGCGCCTCAGGGGGCGAACCAACGAACGGACTAAGGTCTACGGGTATACGCGCTCCTGGAGCAAGATCGGATCCGCGGTGTCCGTAATCCTGGCGTGTATCTTCGTTTTTTTAACGAGCAATTTTATCTATGTCTTTTTCTTCGCAATTATTCCCTATATCCTGAACATCATCAACTTCTTAGGCTATCCCAAAGAGGTTGACGGCGACATCAAGGAGAAAACCACCATACGGGAGATGGCAAGGCACCTGAAGGAGAGCCTGGTGGTCTCGGTGAAACAGAAGAGCCTGAGACGGCTTATACTGGAGTCCATGGGCTTTGAAGGTTTTTTCAAGGCATCAAAGGACTATCTCCAGCCTATCCTTATGGCCGCGGCACTTCCCTTGACGGCATTTCTGTTTTCCGGGATTCAACTCACTGACGAGCAGAAGTCGGTGGTCCTAATAGGCCCGGTTTTTTTTGTGCTGTTTATCCTGTCCGCCGTTGCAAGCCGTAATGCCCACCGCCTTGTAGACAGGGCAGGGCAGGAAGACAAGACAGCTCGACTGCTATGGGGGGTGAGCTTTGCTGTTTTTTTGGTGCTTTTCCCTGCCATGTACTATGGGATATACTGGATCATGATAGCGGTATTCGTGCTGCTCTATGTTATTCAGAATTTCTGGAGGCCGGTCCTGATAAGCCGTTTCGACGCGCACAGTGATGAGACAAAGGGCGCGACCGTACTCTCAATCGAGTCCCAGGCAAAGAGTTCGGCAACCATGATCATTGCGCCTGTTTTAGGTCTGGCCATTGACCTTGCGAGATATCATGGTATCGGCGCGAGCGAATTCTGGCCTGTGGGTATCCTTGGTGCGGTGATTGCAATCGGGTTTTTCCTGACCGCAAAAAACGGTTAGGTGGGCCGCGGCACGGGGCAGAGGAGTCTTTATCCGAAAGATGCATCCTTTCGAAGAGTCCCATACCTTCACCTTCCATAAGTATAAAGTAGTGGGACACCCAGATGGGGCGCCTCCGCTTTTAAAAGCCACCTATGCTGACATCACTCATTGCATGTGACGGCAGTGTGGCTTTGAGATCTTTTCTGAGTGACTGTCGGGAGGCCACCGTCGGTTTCACGATTTATCAGCGGGGGAAACCGCAGCCCCGAGCTTTGCGAGGGGAATGCGGAGGGGGCAAAACTCCCCCGTAGATAAGTCGTAGAAAAGACCAGGCCGGGAGGCTCGGCATAGCACCCTTCTCCAGTCCGCATCTACTCCTATGCTGCAAGCGGCCCTCCCTGCTGCTTGCCCGCCGTCTTTCTGGCGGGTCTGCTGGAACAGAGAAAAAATATGTATCACACAGAGTACGCAGAGGACACAGAGAAAAGAAAAAAAATTTTTATTTCAAAGAAAAAAACTCTGTGAACTCTGTGAGCTTGAGTGACCCGGAGTGTTAGCGAAGGGGAACGGGCGTGAAAAAAAGACAAAAAACACATATCAAACCCGCCACACTGACGGCGGGAAAGCAGAGTACGCAGAGAACACAGAGGGATTCTATTGGGCCGCGGTATAGGCGAGAGGAAATTTTATCCGGAA
>CAZENC010000174.1:0-6608 GCA_964513115.1 uncultured Desulfobacteraceae bacterium
AGAGGGTGGAAAGCGATTAGTTTTTACCCTATACCGGATAGCCAGATCCTGAAGCTTGCAGTTGCCATATGCGGGGCAGAGATCGCCGTGCTCGTCTGCTTCCATTGCTTTCAACTGGAAATCAGTCCAAGAATCCACGTCCATATCCTGGGCAAGGCAATTGTGCTGTCCTGAGGCCAAAAGCAACTCTATATTCAAACGCCGCGCCTCCAAGACCCGGGAAGTATCGGTTTTTACTACCATGTTTGGCCCTGCTGGTGCTGCACACGAGGCTACAAGGTTCCTTGCACCTTCTACCTCCACCACACAAATCCTGCAGGAACCCGTAGGCGATGCTCCCTTCAAATAACAAAGGGTCGGAATATATATCCCGTTTTTCTCAGCAACCTCAAGGATCGTTTCACCCGGTGAAAATTCACATTCCTTGCCATCTATGATTATTAAATATTCAGAACTCATTTTTTCTCCTGAAAAGTCAATTAGTTATGAAATATATTGCACATAAGCTGCACAAGAAAGCCACGTATTTTTAAAAGGCTGGCCGAGTATAGCAAAAAAAAATATTTTTTTTCAAAGCTTTTTTCGGAAATTTTTATCGAAAAGTTTTTGTTTGGGAATCCTCTATACTGCTTTAGAGTGCAGGGAGATTAATTGCCATAACTCAACCGGAGCGCTCACAAATAAAATTTGACAGCCTTTTGCCCTATGAGATACTTTCTATGCACGAAAGATATCCAACACTTTATGGAGGAAATACTATGTACGAGGAACAGGAAATAAAAATTCTGAAAAGGAAAAATGAAAAATGGTCCAAGGAAGTTCAGCAGAAACTTGAAAAACGACCCGAGATGAAAAAAGAGTTCGTTAACACATCCGGAATCCCGATTAAAAGGCTATATACGCCCCTGGACAATAAAGAGATGGATTATCTTTCTGAAGTAGGTTTTCCGGGCGAATATCCCTTTACCAGAGGAGTTCAGCCGACCATGTACAGGGGCAGACACTGGACAATGAGGCAGTATGCAGGGTTTGCCTCGGCAGAGGACTCCAACAGACGTTACAAGTTCCTTCTGGAACAAGGCCAGACAGGAATATCTGTGGCATTCGACCTCCCTACCCAGATAGGATATGATTCGGATCACGAGATGGCCATGGGAGAGGTAGGAAAAGTTGGGGTTGCCATAGATTCACTACTGGATGTTGAAACCCTCTTTGATGGTATTCCCCTCGATAAGGTAAGTTCCTCCATGACAATTAACTCAACTGCAGCCATTCTGTTAGCCATGTACATGGCCGTAGCCGAGCAGCAGGGTATTTCTCCGGAGAAATTAAGGGGTACTATCCAGAATGACATCCTCAAAGAGTACTCTTCAAGAGGGACATATATCTTTCCTCCCAAACCCTCAATGCGAATTGTTACGGACATACTCTCTTTTTGTTCCAGGAATGTTCCTCAATGGAATAGTATCAGTATTAGCGGTTATCATATGAGAGAGGCCGGTTGCACTGCCGTGCAGGAAGTAGCCTTTACATTGGCAAATGGGATCGCTTACGTGGAAGCAGCCTTGAAGGCCGGACTGGATGTGGATGCATTCGGCCCCAGGCTTGCCTTCTTTTTTTGCTGCCACCAGGATTTTTTTGAAGAGATTGCCAAGTTCAGGGCAGCCCGCAAGTTGTGGGCCACCATAATGAAGGAAAGGTTTAATGCCAAAAATCCCAAGTCCATGATGATCAGGTTCCACACCCAGACCGCAGGTTGTACCCTGACCGCGCAACAGCCCAAAAACAACATAATGAGGGTCGCCTTTCAGGCCCTGTCCGCCGTCTTGGGAGGGACTCAGTCCCTTCATACTAACTCAATGGACGAGGCCCTATGTCTTCCCACGGAAGAATCCGTCCAGATCGCCCTTCGTACACAGCAGGTAATCGGGTATGAACTTGGCGTAACCGATACTGTGGATCCGTTGGCCGGGTCCCATTATGTTGAGTCGCTTACAAGGGATATTTGCGAGAGGGCGGAAGTTTATATCAAAAAGATTGATGAGATGGGAGGGTCTCCTGAAGCAATTGAAAAAGGATATATCCAGAGGGAGATCCAGGATAGCGCCTTCAAATTCCAGCGGGAAATTGAAAAAGAAGACCGAATCGTGGTGGGGCTAAATCGGTTCCAAATGGAGGAAAAAAAGGTAACAGGCCTCTTAAAGGTGAATCCCGCAGTCCGGATCGCTCAAATTGAAAAGCTTAAAAAGCTTAAATCAGAAAGAGACGGCGGCAAAGTAAGGAAGTCACTCGCTGCTTTAAAAAAGGGCGCACAAGGAGATGATAACCTGATGTCACTGATCCTCGAGTCGGTTAAGGCTTATGCCACACTGGGTGAGATCTGTGATGTGCTAAAGGAGGTCTTCGGGGAATACGGGCAGCCTGGCGCTCTTTGATAGTAATGACTGCAGAAGATCGAAACTTTTGTATCATGATCAAAAATATTCCGTTATTTACACGTTAAGGAGAGATCATTATGGGTTCAGAAACCAAGATAAGGGTATTAGCCACCAAACCCGGGCTTGACGGACATGACAGGGGAATAAAGGTCATTGCAAGCGCTCTGATGGATGCAGGTATGGAGGTAATATACACCGGATTAAGACAGACGCCGCAACAGATCGTGGAGGCTGCTATCCAGGAAGACGTAGATGTTATTGCCATGAGTAGTCTCTCGGGTGCCCATGATTACCTTTTTCCGAAGGTTATGGAGATCTTGAAAGAAAAGGGGGTGGAAGACATACTTGTGCTTGGCGGGGGCATAATTCCGGATGATGATATGGAGGATCTCAAGTCGTGTGGCATTGCGAAAATTTTCGGCCCGGGATCCGATACGAGGAAAATTGCAAAGTTCATCAAAGAAAATGTAAAAAGATGATAACCACTTAAAGCTAAAAACTGTATCAAGAAAACGCCGGAGTCCGCCAGCTGTCTGTCGATAGGCGGGTATGATTTAAAAAGCCTCAGATTCAGCGGCCACCAGTAGAACTGATGGTATGAGGAAGGCCCCAAAATCGCTCAAAATCCGAATACCTAAATCCTGATTTCTATTCGGATTTCGCAATTGCTTTCTTTGTCAAAACGCCTGAAAAGGCAGGGCATTTTAAATTCTCACCGCTAGAATCGGTGGATTAACCATTATTTAGCCGGTGCGGATTTTTAGCCTCATGGTCTATACTGTCTTATCGTTTTAATGCTCTCTGGACGAGTTGAGTTATATCCAGGACCTCCATAGGCACCTTATTTCTCCTCACATAGGTGACCATGGTTCGTACACATTGCTGGCAGGAAGTTATTATCGCTTGGGCACCGGTGCCCTGGGCATCTTCTATTTTTTGCTTGGCAATCTCTGTGGCGAGATTGGCATCAATCATTTCTAAGTTGCCTCCACCACCACAACACTGACAATTTTCCCTGTTTTGTGTTAATTCCACTAACTTCACGCCTGGAACGGAGCGGATCACTTCTCTCGGTTCTTCATACACCTTGGCTCCACGACCAAGATCACAGGGGTCATGATAAGTCACTGTCATAGGAAGCTCCTGAAGAGGTAAGCGCTTTTCCTTGACCAGTTCCATAAGAAACTGGCTGGCGTGCACGATCTCAAACTCCATTGGATAGTATTCCCGCCACATCTGATAACAGGACGGACACGCAAAAACGACCCTTTTGGCCCCTTTTTCTCGAACAGCTTCAAGGTTATGATCCATGAACTCCTTGAACATATCTTTTAACCCGGCACCAAGCATGGGAAAACCACAGCACCACTCCTCCTCACCTAACAGGGTGAAATCAACCTCGCCCACATCCAGGATTTCTGCGAGGGCCATCGGAATCTTCTGCGCCAAAGGGAAGTAAGCCGCCACGCAGCCTGTAAAATACACTATCTCGGCCTGATCCTTGATGTACCCGTGCTCCGGGACATCACGCATATCTTCCACCCAGTCGGCCCTCTCTTCATTATCTTCTGCGAAGACGTTGCGACTTTCTTTGAGGTTTTCCCGGATCATGTCAATTTTTTTCGGATAAAATTTTGAATGCACCATGTCCTGGCGAAGAGAAAGCCAAACATCCCGGAGATGGATGCCCACGGGGCAGACTTCCTGGCAGTTCCCGCAGAGGGTACAGCGAAAGACTGTGTCACTGAAGTGCTTCAATTGCTCTTCGGACGGCCCTTTCTTTCCAAAAAAATTTCGGAGAAACCCTGTCCTGCCCATCAGGATCTCTCTGAGACCTTTTATACGGTAGATCGCAGAAAGTTCGCCGTCTAAAGAGGCGGACACCGCGGGGCAAACGTCCGCACAGATTTGGCAATTGGTGCATGCCTCCATCTCCACGAGCTGCCTTATACTGTAATCCTTATTGGCCATGAAAGAATTGCTCCGCCTCGCTCCGCATGTTGATTGGTTAAGTATTTGTCATTCGTCGTCTTTTTATGTAGCTCCCGCTGCTATCGGTTAAAATTGAAAAGGACCCGCCGTTTCGTGCGGTTTGACAAAGAAAGAAATTTCGAAATCCGAAACAAACCCGAAATTCAAATACTTCAATGACAAAAACAGCGAAAATGGCAGCATAAGGGACAAGGCACCTTGTTTATAACATTAGAATTTTTGTCATTAGATATTGTTTCGAAATTCGAATTTCGTGCTTCGAATGTTTCCTGGTTTAGTGCTTCGATATTCGTATTTTATTCACTATCGCTGACTTCTTCAGTAGCGCCTTTTAGGAGCCTTGCTAATACCACCAGTTCTACTGGCGGTCGCTGATTCCATCACTCCTGCGCGTACTTCTCAATATCCGCCAAAACCCATTTTTCAACCGCCTCCTGGCCTTTGATCAAATTATCCAGTTCGCCTTTATCATCAGGCCTTAATTTATACATCCAGCCCTTTCCGTAACAGTCATCATTGATCAATCCCGGATTTTCCTCCAATTCTTCATTCACACCCACCAGCTCCCCATTTACAGGGGCAAAGGCCTTTCCAAGCCATTTTCCCGATTCTATCTTGGCAAATTTTTTGCCTGTCTTCAGTCTCTTACCCTCATCCGGAAGCTGGACATAGACGATTTCTCCCGCCATGACCTGGGCAAAATCATCCATGCCCATTACTAAGAAATCTCCATCATCTCTAATCCAAAAATGATTCTCCTCATAATACAGGTCGTCCGGCATGTTGTAATTCTGGATCTGCATAAATACACCTCCTTTTCTTTGTCATTACTCCTAATATCATGTTTAAAAAGTGAATTAAATAAATCAGACTGTTTAACCGTTTTTCTTGTTTTAAAATGATAAATTCTAAGCACGAAATACGAAATTCGAAACAATATCTAATGACAAAAATTCAAATATCTTAAACAAAATGCCTTGTCCCTTGCCCCCCATTTTTATTGTTTTTGGCATTGAAATATTTGATATTCGGATTTGTTTCGGATTTCGATATTAGATATTCGGATTTAAGATTCAAAACGCTTTTATCAAGATACAAACTCGCCTCAATTATTTAAGTTGTTTCTGGTACCCAACATTAGGCTATTTTTTCTTCCCAGCGGATTTCCAAGCCCTGCAGCAGTCTATTTATTTTCCATCAACTCATTTATGAATCGCGTGATATTATAGACCTTAAACTTCTGCCTGCGTAATTTGGCGTTTGAAAGGTTGTGAACGCACGAATTGCACTCCGTTAAAACCACCTCGGCACCTATTTCCTCAGCCTCCTGGAGTCGACGCCTTGCCATTGCCAAGGAATTCTTGGCATAGGCCCCCCTCACACCACCCCCGGCCCCGCAGCAGAGGGAATCGGCGTGGTGGTGAGGCATTTCAATAAAATTCGGTGCAATCTTTCTAATTATTTTCCTCGGCTCCTCGTAAATGCCGCAATGTCTTCCCAGGTCGCAGGGATCGTGATAAGTCACCCTTTTGTCCGTCTTAACGCCCATGTCGAAGTCCTTCAAGAATTGGCTGATGTGCAGGACATTGACCCCTTTTTCGCTGAGTTCGCCATATTGGGGTTTGTTGTTAAAAGTACGGGAGCAGTAAGGACAACCTGTAATGACCGTTCTGGCACCTGTTGCGAAGATGAGTTCAATATTTTTTCGAGCCAAGTCTTCGTTGATCTCAAAACCCACATCTTCAAGAACACCGCTGCAACAGACCTCATCAATAAGCGTGTAATCCACATTAAGACGATCCAAAAGATCCAGGGTAGCCTCGGTTGATTCCTCTTCCCTGTAAAGTCCCACGCAACCCACGAAATAGACGATTTCCGCCCTTCTGTTTTTCTCTCTACCGAAGTCTTCGGCCTCATCTTCCGCATAGATATTGGGATGCCTCTTCAGTACCTCATTCATTCCCTTGAAAGCAGGGTGGCAGATTCCGATACTGACCATATCCTTTCTCACCTGCTTGATTATATCGGGCACATTCACGCCTGAGGGACAGTTTTCGAAGCAACTGGCGCAGGTAGTGCACTGGAACAGGCTTTCAACCAATTCATCATCAAGTTGGATTTTTCCGTCCATTACCTCTTTTAACAGCAGCATCTTTCCCCGGGCATTCAATGCAGGAC
>CAZENC010000175.1:0-6591 GCA_964513115.1 uncultured Desulfobacteraceae bacterium
AAGCAGTTAAAGCTGTTTTAAGATGCCCCGCCCTGTGGGCGGGGTAATTCACTCGCCGAATAATTCTTAATAGTTTTGCATTGTTTTCAGCATTAATATATTTTTTCGGGATGCCCCGCCTGCCCATTAGTTAATCGTGTTAGCTGAGTGCTGTATGACAAGGAACATAGCAAAAATCCGAATAACAAAGCCGGAAGAGTTGATTCTTGCATGTGAATCACTTGGCAACTCCTGGTTTCGTGGACAGGGCAGTGAAAAATGGCGATTGGAGTCTACCCTTGAGCGGGATGCCAATAATTTCGGAGTTCCTCGTAATGCTTTATGGGAACGAGAACAAACGATGCTCCGTCTTTTTAAAAAACGTGCACATCTCTATTTGAGAGATTTCGAAGCAGCAAAAGATGATTTTGAATGGTTTTCCTTGATACGTCATTATGGGGGGCCTTCAAGGCTGTTAGATGTCACGAGCTCTTATCTCGTCGCAGCTTATTTTGCTTTATGTGATTCTCGGCCAAAGGAAGACGCTGTAGTATGGGCATTCCGTGAATCAATTATAACAAAAGAGGAGGAGCAAAATATTAGTGAGCTTTTCATGAACGATGCTAAACCTGCTCTGAAAATTGCTAGCCCCGACCGATTCAACATGCGTTTAAATGCTCAAAGTGGCTATTTTTTTGTACCTGGTTCTCTTTCTACTTCGCTTGAAGATCAGATTGCTAGGCGGTTTGATACAGATTTTATGAAAAAGTTTACAGTTTATCGGACAGTTCGTCGTGTAAAAACCGAGATAGGCCACAGGATCTGGAAATTAGTAATCCCAAGGACTACTCATGGTGAAATGTTCAGATTCATTTCCAGATGCAATGTGAGAGCATATTCCTTGATGCCGGGCATTGATGGACTTGCATCATCATTAAGAGAAATGATGCGAGCATTTGAATAGAAAAGTCAACTAACCATTCACTGGTGTAGGCGCAAAAAGCCGAGCCACACAGTTCAACCGTTATTTGCATTTAAAATATATTGCGCATTAGAATAGAACCGTTAACAAAAAATACATGCAAAATTTTTTATTGGAATAAAAAATGGGTGCATTTTGGAAGGAATACCCAATTGTTGGACCAGAATGGTTTGTTTTTTGTGTGTTAACAAGTTTGGTCGCCATTCCAATCATATATTTTTCATGTGCCAGAAAAGATGATTTTTGGAAAATGTTTGGAGGATTCTTTTTTCTTACTTATGTGGTTGGTTATTTTGTTGTCCTTGTTGTGTTCTTAGGAATTGGCTCAAATATCATAAAACTTTTGGGCATTCTTCCTGCAGAATATTTCGATTTAAACAAACATGCTGATTTTTGGGATAGGTTTATATTTGTTGGATATGGAATATGGTACTTGTTCTCTTTAATGTTGATTTACAAAATGGGAAGGAAGATTGATGCATAAAAACTCAATCCAGCGGACGCCGTAATTGGCGCTGCTGATCTGCATCGTTACGACTTGTGCTATATTGAAAATTGATAACACAAAAAATATACTACGATTAGATACTAAACTATGGAAGCGGACAAAAAATAATTTTATTCTGTCCGAGTAAAAGCGAAATCCATTAGATAAAGTCCCGGGGCATGGAACCTTGGGATTTTATATTTTATGGGAAAAGCATAAAGGCAAAACGGAATTTTACACTGCACCTGACCCTATCGCCTGATATTGATCCAAAAACGAGGCTTGGCGTAAATTATTCAATAACCTGCATTGTAGCATCTGCAATAAATTCGGATCTATTTAACCCACGTTCTTTGGCCGCCAGATCAATTTTTTTAACTACGCTTGCAGGTATTGAGATATTCAAACGTTGTTTTTCTTCATATTTCCGTTTGATTCTTTCGTTAATAGGTATTCTCATAATAAAAATATTTTCGCTGGCATAATGAGACTTGATTGTTTCAAAATCTGATGGTGCTTTTATGAACTGGGGTTCGCTTTCCTGCAACCATCCTGCCAAGACATCCGTTGCCATTTCAAAGGCTTCTTCCATATTATCTCCAAAAGTTACACATCCTTTTAGGTCGGGAAAATGGACCTCAATGGCTTCGGATGTTTTTTCAAATACCGCATAGTAACCTTTTGTTTTCATTGTTTGCACCTCATATTGTAAGGGTTAAATTTTAATGCCTGCATTTTTTAGAATCTTGCTTGCGGTTCCCTTCGGGATTTCGCCTTTGTGTCTTGCAACAGGAATGGGGGGGAATCCGGCCTTTTTCCATATGTCGTGTCTTCCTCCCGACTTTTTTTCAAATCCATTTTTTTTAAGAAGTTTTTCAATCTCTTGCTTGGTCATTTAGCCTCTCTTTATTTGGCGAATTGAGTATAATGTTAAAACACATATACACACAAATCAAGCAAAAAAAGAGATATTTTGTTTTGGTAACAGATTGTCAGTAAGCCGTTTAGGGTATGTTTATAGGGCTTCTGGTTGATGCCGGGACTTTTTTTATTGATAAAATCTGCTTATATAATGCTTACACAGCGTAATAAATCATGGAAAATGACCATAAAAAAAGCTTAGATTATTTATCTAAGCCTTTGATTTTATTGCTGGTGCGCCTGGGGTGATTCGAACACCCGACCTGCGGATTAGAAGTCCGCTGCTCTATCCAGCTGAGCTACAGGCGCAGATCCTGTAATTTTATTATACAATTTTCAAAAAAGTTCATTAAAAAATTGGCGCTGCTCAAAATTTCCGTATTCTTTAGCACCAGACTTAAGCAAGAAACGCAAAATCTTAAATATTATCATACAATTAGGCTGTTCAGGCTATTTGATTTCCGGAAACTACTGATCCGTTGCTCAGGACATTATCCCCACCATTGAGCACCTGCTGCAGAACCACGTTAATGTTATCCTCCAACTGGCCCATAACATATGTGAGGGTCTTGAGATGGATTAGGGTTTTCCTGCATTTCTCCTGGTAGGGTAAATTAAGAGAAGGGTTTTCGAGGACGTGAACCACCCGATCGAGAAAGACTACATCAAGACGATCTGTATCCATATAAATGAGATCAACCCATTCATTTTTCAATGCCTCGGGCATCCCGTTGTAGCTGGCAAGGATTTCAGGGTCCTTGCCCAGATAGAGGGACCTTTTCATTTGCTCTATGGCAGACCGGACACCATTTTCCTGCTTCGCACCGAGAGGTTTTTCGCTGAGCAGTTTATCCCACCTCTCCTCGACCTGCATCCGTACCCAGTTTTCGCCATGCTCAGGAGGCAGAAAAAGTTCCAGGAACCTGTTTTGCACGTCCAGCAGATCCTTTCCCAGTTGACTTGTGCTTTCGCCCATATCTTCAATTGCCCTGTTTAATGTATGGACTGGCTCCTGTTTCATTCCCTCCTTATCTGAATTCTTGAGCAGGACACCCTCCCATTGCTCTCTTAAAGAGCCAAGTTCCAGTTTAATTAGCGAAAAAATCAAACCGGACTTGGTAATAGCGTTACGCAGAGAGTCAGCGAGTATATTACAGGAATTGAGTTTGTCTTCAGCGAGTTGATGCATGACTTCAACGGACTGCTGCCTCAATTGATAGGAAAGGAGTTCCGTTCCCAGAGAACGTGACAGCCTCTTGATGAACTTGGCCTCCGGACTGCCGACTTTGATGGTGTTGGGTAGAAAATGGATCTTGATAACAGCCACCACTTCATATTCAGTATTTTTCCACAGGGTTTCGCCCTCGAAGTTCTCAGGGTATTCCGGGCTTGGCCCGTTGGCAAGATACAAATCCTGCTTGTGTAAAAGGACCGGCTCCATGTGATGATAATCTTCCGTCACGCCTTCCATCTGGAGCCTTACACTTCTACTATCTTTTAAGGGATCTTCCGATGTCCAGCTCCTCTGCCTTTCGACACACCATGCCATAGCCTCCCTAGGGCGTTCAGGTTCGTCCCTGTATTCAACCCACGGCTTGCCTGGGGGATTGTATTCAGATTCTTCGGGAAGGCCCCAGGATATGTTTTTTCTCTCATCATCGATGACGCCCGATGTAATCCTTTTGGCTACCATTTGCGGGGATTTACCTATTCTATACACAGTCCCCTTAAAGGCATTGGGAAGACAAAAAAGGATAGTCTCGATTATTTCCTTACACGCCTGCTCTAGAATGACCTTGTCTATTTTTATTGCCAAACCAAATTTCCCCAGGTTTTCTTCTTTAATACAAAAATCAAATGCCGTAGTGTATATGTTTTTTGACCTTTGTCAACAAGAATTGAACTTCCTTGACATTCAACGAACAGAATGTCAAATAAAAGACATGGTCGAGCAAGGAATTCAGATAGAATACTGGCCCAAACTAGAAAATTCTGTCCTCATTGCCGGGTTTGAAGGCTGGGGAAATGCACTGGATATCTCTAGTTCAATGGTGTCGTACATGATACGAAAGCTCGAAGCGGTGTGTTTTGCCAGGCTCAACCCTGACTTCTTTTACCGCTATGATGAAAACCGCCCTATCGTTAATATTGAAGATGGGACACTTAAAGACGTTTCGTCACCCGGGGGCTCTTTCTATTCCGTGGAGACGGGTCCAAACGGTATGGATCTGGTGATATTGAAGGCCAACGAGCCAACCCTTAGATGGCTTCAATTTGCAGACGATCTGTTTACCCTTTGCCGAAAGCTGGAAATCAGTACCATTATTACCCTTGGCAGCATGTACGACAACGTGCTCCATTCTGACAGGATCATTTCGGCAATTGCATCAAGCAATGCCCATTCCCTGACGTTGAAAGAAAAAAACGTCATTCCGATCAACTACCGGGGGCCCAGTGCAATTCATTCCACCATCCATTCCGAGGGCAAGAAACGGGGCTTTGAATGCATAAGCCTCTGGTGTCATTGTCCCTATTACCTCCAGGGTGCAACGCACTTCGGGCTTTTGTCCCATTTGGGTGCCCTGCTCTCCTCTTTTGGGGGATTTAAACTGGACCGGGAAGAACTTGATGCAAGCTGGAAAGAATTAAACAAACAAATTCAAGATCTTATAGAAAAGAATCCCGAGCTTCAGGGAATGATCAACGAGCTCAGAAAGGCAAAAGTAAGGGGTTCCTGGGCGAGCATGAAGGAATCAGAGCAAAAAGATGGAAAAGTCATACAGATAGCAGACTTCTTGAAACCGAAGTAACCAGCTCAGGAAAGGCCACCTTCTGCCTTCTGTTTCACTTTCTTCACCAGTACCGAAATAATCTTACCAGCACTGCCTTGTAAAAAGACGTCTGTCAGGCTATCTGTAAGGTGGGTCCTTTCCTTGTTTATTTCAATAACCCTCGCACCGTTTCTTTTAGCTATAGAAGGGATCATATTTGCCGGGGACACGACCGCTGAAGTTCCTACTACCAGCACGGCCCGGGCCGATGAGGCAAGTTGAAATGATTTGTCCATGGCCTCCGGAGGAATGGCCTCCCCGAAAAAGACGACGTCCGGCTTCAAGATCATTTTGCACTCACATCTTGGGGGATACTCGGAGCGCTTCTCCTCGGCCGAATACGTTTTTCCGCACCACAGGCAGGAAAGACTGCTCGAATTTCCATGATACTCAATGACATTATGCGATCCACCGACCTGGTGCAAATTGTCGACATTCTGCGTGATAATATAATGGAGATACCCCATCTTTTCCAGCTCACCCATGCCGATATGTGCATCGTTGGGTTCCGCCCCGCAGACTATCTTATCCATTTCCCTTAACATTTCCCAGACCTTCTCGGGATCGGACCTGAAAGAGCTTATATCTGCATACTCTGCCGGATCATATTTCGACCATAACCCCCCTGCACTCCTGAAATCAGGAATCCCCGATTCCACTGAAATGCCTGCCCCTGTTAGCGCGATTGTCAATTCAGATTTGACAATAATATCCGCTGCTGCATCAATGAGCTTTTCCATTTTTCAATCCCCTTTTCTCGACTCTGAAGCGTCACCCCACACAAAAACAAATGAATTTCATATCGTGTTAAGATCCACAATCTCTGCCGTCTGGTTTTCAAAATCAGCCAGTGCAATGGTTGATTTCCCGTTCAGCCATCCCCCGCATTCCCCAGGGTTAACGACAAGCGTTCTGCCTTCATTTCTTATTTCTGCCTGATGGGTGTGACCGAATACTATCAGGAAAAACTCCTGTGAGGAAATGAGTGCTTCAAGCGCCTCAAAGTAGTGCCCGAGAAGGATCTTTTTTCCCCCGTATGTCTCGAGACTCGGTGAATCCACGATTTTCCCCTGTGCCATCCTGTCCAAGGCAATTTTGTCTCCATCGTTATTTCCCCAGACGCCTAGAAAATCGCATTCTAAAGACAGAAAAGGCTTCACCGCAAAGGGGGCCACATAATCTCCTGCATGCAAAACCATGTCAACGGTCTCCTCATTAAAGATCTCAACAGCCTTTTTCACCATTGGCACATTATCGTGAGTGTCTGCAATAAGTCCAAGTCTCACCGTCTATCTCCATCCTTTACGAGGCCTTGCACAGTTTCGGCTACACCGGTTCGAAAAGTATCTTGCTTTTGCTGTTATCATAGAGCTTAAGCCTGGCATTCAGGC
>CAZENC010000176.1:0-6549 GCA_964513115.1 uncultured Desulfobacteraceae bacterium
CGATTAAACCGTCTAATTGATTTATTTAATTTACTTTTGAGACATGATACTAGAGGTGCGAGCCGACGGAATGACCTCTGGTTTGGATTTATTTCCTACCAGATAAGTCCCTAAAAGGCAAGGGCTACTCAATGATGGGTAAGCGTTACTGGGGAGAGCATTAAATGGTTTGCAATTGTGCCAATCAGGAACGGGTCAAGGGGAAAACCACCGCCATGAGCCTGTCGAATGGCAGATGATGCTTGATATTGGATCAGGGTCGGGGGGAATAGGGTTGAGGTTTCTTCACATATATCATATCATAAAATTTTCTACAAATTTTGGCATACACAATTTGGCCCGGGTTTCCGGTACTCAAATATGATCTTATATCTGGAGGAAATGTTAATGGCCAAAAAACCTTCCTGTGAAGAACTGGAAAAGAAAATTAAAGAGCTGGAGAAGGAAACCGGCAGGCGAAAGGAAGCCGAGAAGGCGCTCCGGAAAAACGAAGAGAGGCATGCGCAAATCGTGCAGGGAAATCCCATACCCACCTTCGTAATTGATGCCAATCATTTTATCACCCACTGCAACAAGGCCTTTGAAAATCTGACCGGAATTCCCGCGGAAGATATAATCGGAACAAAAAGACAGTGGCTGCCATTCTATTCCTCGGAAAGACCCATTTTGGCTGATCTTCTCATAGACAATGCGTCTGAAGAAAAAATAGCCAAGTATTACGGCGGCCAGTATCGAAAATCCGCAGTTGTAGAGGGAGGATATGAGGCGGAAAGACTGTTTCGCAACCTGTGGGAAGACGGCAAGTGGCTCTTTTTTACTGCATCTCCCATTAAAGACAGTGACGGGAACATCACAGGCGCGATAGAAACACTTCAGGACATAACTAAACGAAAGCAGGCGGAAGAGGCCTTGCTTAAATCCGAAAGACGCTTAAGAACCCTTCTGGACTTTGTCCCCCACCCCATTGTCGTGTTTACTTTAGCTGGCCGCGTGTTCTACTTAAACCCGGCCTTCACGGAAATATTCGGCTGGACCCTCGAAGAGTTGGAAGGAAAAACGATTCCATACTCTCCCCCCGGACTTGAGCAAGAAACCAGCGAGATGATAAGACAGCTCTTAGAGAAAAAAATCATACTGCGCTACGAAACCAAGAGGTTGACAAAGGATGGGAGGACCTTAGATGTGGTTATGAGGGCTGCTGTTTATTCAGAATCAAAAGATGAGCCTGCAGGGGAACTTGTTCTCTTGAGGGATATTACCAAGGAAAAGAGAACCGCCCGCACCAATGAAGCAATTCTCCGGCTCAGCACAGCACTCCCGGAATACCCGGACCTGGAGGACCTTCTGGATTATGTCAGCAGTGAGGTCAAGCAACTCTTAGGCACCGAAGGTTCGCTCGTCATATTGAGGGATGATTGGGCGGATGAACTCTTTTTCTTGGGCGCAGCCTACGATGACACGGCTACGCAAGAAAGAATAAAGGAGATACGTTTGCCAATGGACGGGTTCGTAGCCGGCAAAGTGATCAAGACCGGAAAGCCGATCATCATTGATGATACTTCTGCGGATCCGGAACTTGCTCAAGAAAGAGATGAGAAACTCGGTTACCATACGAAAAACCTGCTTGAAGTACCCTTAAGGAGCAGCGATAGGATTATCGGTGTACTATGCGCCATCAACAAAAAGGAAGGTTCCTTTGACCAGACGGATGTTGAGATGTTAAACATGATAGCTGGAACCGTTGCCCTTTCGATTGAAAACGCCAGGTTTTCCGAGGAAGTAAAAAAGGCCTACAAAGAGGTGTCAAGTCTGAACCGGGCCAAAGACAGAGTTATTGACCATCTGTCCCATGAACTAAAGACACCTATCTCGGTGTTGTCAGGTTCCCTGGAGTTGTTGACTATGAAACTGGATACCCTTCCCAAAGAATCATGGGAACGCACTATGGAAAGGGCCAAAAGGAATCTGGGGCGCATAATGGACATTCAAGACGAGGCGGATGACATCATGCGTGACAAACAATACGAGACCCATAAACTGCTATCCTCGATAATTGATCAGTGCAGCGATGAACTGGAGATTCTCCTTGCCCGGGAGGTGGGCGAAAAACCGGTTATTGAAAGTATTAGAAAACACGTTGACGAGATATTCGGCCCCAAAGATGTCGAGCCTGAGGAAATCCTACTCCATGAATATATAGGAGATAGAATTGATCAACTCAAACCCATGTTTTCCCACAGAGAGATGGAAATCATACGCAAGCTTGAAACCACGCCACCCATATTTATGCCCCGGGATCCGTTGCAAAAGGTAGTTGACGGACTCATAAGGAATGCTATTGAAAATACGCCCGATGAAGGCAAAATAGAGATAATTGTACGAAAAGAGGAAAAAGGCACGGAGCTGGTAGTGCATGATTACGGCATTGGGATTACGGCAGAAAATCAAGCCCGCATATTTGAGGGTTTCTTTGCAACCCAGGATACAATGGACTATTCCTCCAAGCGGCCCTTTGATTTCAATGCCGGTGGAAGAGGAGCGGACCTGTTGCGTACGAAAATTTTTTCCGAGAGGTATAATTTCAAGATTGATATGCAGTCTTCAAGATGCCAACACATACCAAAAAGCAGTGACACCTGCCCGGGCAGGATCAATGAATGCAGCTTTATCAACGATAAAAAGGATTGCTATCGCTCAGGAGGAACCATCTTCTATGTCCATTTCCCGCTGGCCCATGAAACATAAAGGCCTTGGGTGTAAATGCTTAGTAAGCAATATGGAATTTGGAGGATTCTCAAATGGCCAAGAAGCCAACCTATGAAGAACTGCAACAAAAAGTGAAAGAATTAGAAAGGGAAGTTATTGCCGTCAGCAGGGATATAACCGAGCAAAAGCAAGTGAAAAAAGCACTGATGGAGAGTGAGAGCAAATACCGTAGCGTGTTTGAAAATACCGGAACAGCCACATTGATTATTGAAGAGGATATGACAATTTCTATGGCCAATACGGAATTTGAGAAACTCAGCGGCTATACTAAAGGACAAATTGAAGGTAAGATGAAATGGCCAAAATTTGTTGCCGGGGAAGACCTGGAAAAAATGAAAAGGTATCATGCACAAAGAAGGGAAAAAGGAAAGCAAGCACCAGGACAATATGAGTTTCGCTTTATTGATAAGCAGAAGAACATAAAACACGTGGTTATTAACGTAGGAATAATTTCCGGTACAAAAAAAACTGTTGCTTCATTAATGGACATTACAGAATACAAGCGGATAGAGGAGGCATTACGGGAAAGTGAGCGGAACTTAAAAGCAGTTCTCAGCACCTCTCCAGTAGGGATTGGTTTGGTCATCGACCGTAAACTGGATTGGGCCAATGAGACAATGTACCGCATGGTCGGTTATGAAGAAGGGTCCCTTTTGGGACAGAGCGCCAGGATCCTTTACGCGGATGATGAAGAGTTTGAGCGGGTGGGCCCAAAGCTTTACACTGGCATTAACGAGACAGGAACAGGTACGGTGGAAACCCGATGGATTCGAAAGGACGGTGCGGTTTTTTACTGCATCGTCGGGTGTTGCGCGTTGGACTCATCAGACCCCTCCAGAGGGCAGATCGTGACAGCAACCGATGTCTCAAAACTTAAACATGCCCAGGAAGAACTGCGCAAGAGCGAAGAAAAATATCGCCTTCTGGTGGAAAACGCCAACGATGCTATCTTTATTGCCCAGGATGAGGTTGTAAAATTTCCAAACCCAAAAGCTGAGGAATTGACAGGCTATTCCGTGGAGGAGCTGGCTAAGAAACCCTTTATTGAATTCGTACACCCTGAAGACAGGGGCACGGTTCTTGAGAGACATTTCAAAAGGCTAAGGGGCGAGGCCTTTTCCGGCATCTATCCTTTCAGAATCATAAACAGATACGGGCAGGAATTATGGGTGGAACTAAGCACAGTGCTCATCAACTGGAAGGGAAGACCGGCCACACTCAATTTCATACGTGACATAACAGAAAAAAAGAAAGCTGAAATCAAGCTATTGCAAAGCCAAAGAATGGAAGCGGTTGCCACACTTGCAGGGGGAGTTGCGCACCAGTTCAATAACGCCTTGTCTGCTATAACAGGGAATATAGGGTTGATCGAGATGGATTACCCTCAAGAGGAGGGCATAATACGATATATACAACCGATGAAGGATTCCGTCCACCGGATGGCTCACCTGACAAACCAGTTGCTGGCATATGCCAAGGGAGGCAAATACAGTCCCGAAACAATATCCTTGACTGACTTTGTAGAAGACGCCCTGCCCCTGATCCAGCACACGATCAAGCCTTCCATACGCGTGGAGACGGACCTGCCACACGATATTTTGAGCGTGAATATTGACATCACCCAGATGCAGACCGTGCTCTCGGCCATAATAGCCAATTCTGATGAAGCCATAGCGGAGAAGGGTCGTATCAGGATAATTGTCAGAAACGAGGAGATTGGGCGGGAAGTTGTAAAAATCCACCCTGGTTTTAGGCCCGGCACCTATGTCTGCCTCAAGGTTGAAGATGACGGAACCGGCATGGACGAAGAGACAAGAAGCAGAATATTCGAACCCTTCTACAGCACAAAATTTACAGGAAGAGGTCTCAGCATGGCCGCCGTCTATGGCGTTGTAAATAACTATGATGGATGGATTTCCGTTGATTCGGAACAGGGTAAGGGGACTGAAGTCTTAATATACCTGCCTGCCGTGGAAGCCGGGGAAGATAAAGTTGAAATGAAAAGACCCGGTCTGGTCAAAGGTACCGGGACAATACTGGTCATAGAGGACGAAGAGGCCATTATGGATTTGGACCGGCAATTACTGGAGAGGACTGGGTACCGTGTCCTTGAGGCCAGAACAGGAAAAGAGGCCGTCGACCTTGCCAGGACCTTTGACGGAAATATTGACCTGGCCTTACTGGATATCAAGCTCCCCGACATGGGAGGCGAGAAGGTTTATCCGCTCCTCATGAAGGCACGGCCGGATCTCAAGGTGATTGTCTGCAGCGGCTATTCTATTGATGGCCCTGTACAGGAAATTCTGGATGCAGGTGACCAGGCATTTGTCCAGAAGCCTTTTTCACCAGGATCCTTTTCAGAAAAAATTAAGGAAATTTTGGTAAAGAATGTTCATGAACACAAAAAAAGGCCTTAATAGAATCAATGCAATATTTTGTGGTGGTGTATTGCAAACCTATTTCAACTGAAAACGAATCGGAATCTTAACCCACATTTCCACCGGTTCCCCACCGCTCATTCCCGGCCTAAACAACCATTTCTTAACCGACGCCATTGCGGCCTTGTCAAGGATCTTGTATTTACTGGATCTGAACAGGCGCATGTCCTTCACCCTCCCCTCTTCATCAACAAGGACCCCCAATACAACAGTTCCTTCATACCCTCTCCTCTTGGCCAGCCTGGGATATTCGGGTGGAGGATTATTTTCATAGATAGGTGTGGCCTCCCTCATGGTGTGGGCAACCCTAAGAGGTGGTGACGGCTTCACCCTATCATCGGTAACTGGCGCCTCTTCCTCAAGGACTTCTTCTTTGAGATCGGGCAAATCAACTGATGAATCCTTGGTGATATCCGTTAATTCGGGTTCGGGCGGCAGCGCCGGTTCCGACATCGAAATGTCGGAAGGTCCCTGCCTTAAGACGGCGACTTCTTTGTGTGGCATGGGTATTTTTACGGGCGTTACCGGCGCAGGAACCTTTTTTGGTTTCTCAAGCTTATGAACAGGTTTCTGCTTTTTCTTTTTAAGAACAGTTAGGGGCCTTCTTGCGGGGATCTCGGTTCTCTTCACCACAGGTTTTGGTTTCGGCCTCGCCGGTTGACGATAAGCCAGGGTCATGGTTACGACACGGGTTTCCGGTCTGTGGATCGCCTTTTTTTTGAGCCATGCCGGATCGGTCCCCAGAAAAATTCCATGAACTGCAAAGGCAAGTCCGGCAGCAAGTAAAATCCGTTTCACGGCTTTTCATCCACCTCAGCCTGAAGGGAAATCCTGTTAAGACCAGCCTCCCTGATCCGGTCAAGAACCTGAAACAGTTTCTGGTAGGGAAGACTGCGATCCGCGAACAATAGGACACCGGGCTCCCTGCCCGTCCGGGCCTTTTCCTCCAAAACATCCGTCAGGGAGTCCGGAGGTACCTGTTCTTTATCCACGTAAACAGTGCCGTCCGCCTTTACGGTCACCGACAGCAACAGGTGCTTATCGATTTTGGCCGTCGTGGATAAGGGAAGCACAACGGGCAATCCCCGGTGCACGGCCATGGAAAGCATGGCATAGATGAAAAACACCAGAAGCAGAAAGACAATATCAATCAGGGGCAGCATTTCAATGCGAGGTTTCTTAATTGTCTGAAGGTTGATTTTCACTGTAAATCACCCCCTGGGTCACCTGACCCGCGGTTCAGCTTTTCATACACAATCTCCAGGCTTGTGGCATATTTTTCGATGGTCAGCACCGCGTTTTCCACGCGGCTGTTAAAATAATTATAGGGAAAGACGGACAGGAT
>CAZENC010000177.1:0-6542 GCA_964513115.1 uncultured Desulfobacteraceae bacterium
ATGTGCCCGAAATTGACATACTCCCTCACGCAGACGAAGAGGGCAATGACCAGGAAAATATCTAAGCCCCTGATAAGCATTCCCGCTATTCGCGCCTTATAATGAGTTTTGACCATGGTATTATTCCGTGATTTCTTACCGCTAATATGGCCTTTGCCGTTATGGCCTGCCTGCCATTTGGTTCTTCTTGCAAAATTACCTGATTATATCAATATTAAACATACAAAACAAAGGGCGGCCGGGATCCAATTAAACATGAGGAACTAAAATCTATCTCCGTTTATCCAAGATAGACACCCCTATTGTTCCTCTAGTGGCCTGGAAACGGACCTTGGGGCAGCCGCTGTGATCACAGGTGCCGTTATGAACCCAAAAATCTCCGGTCCAGAAGCTAACAGGGTTTCTTAAGTCATCATTTGCCCAGACCGCCTTTATCAGCCTTGGTGACGAGGGCTGACTGGCCAGCATGAGAACTCCTGCAGGTCTCTTAATAGAATAGATCCTGACCATCAGGGAACGATCCTTATGCATAACAAAAGTCACCTGTTGAGGCCATTTGGGGTCTGTCACACTTATGGTATAATGTCTTCCAACGATTGCGACACTCCCCTGAAATTGTATGGAGCGGTCTATGATATAATCCCTTTCGGTGATCCCCCGTTCGGCCACGGACCGATCGACAAAGGAGTGTAAGGCCAGTATGATAATAGGGAACGCAATCATAAAAGGTATGGTTGGGGGTTTCCTGTTGATTTTTGGAAGTTGCATAAAAAACCCCGTTTTTTTCTTTGTATTCGCCTTGGGCATCATAGTCGCTTAATTTCTACTGCTCAACAACCTGGCACTGGATTCCATTGGCGATCAACTCAGAACACTGGGTTTCAGCCCCTTGCTTGGTATAGAAGGCTCCCGCGTACAGTTGAGATGCCCCCTTAATTCCTTTAATAATATACGGGCAGTATCCAAGTCCTGAAAGCTCAAGCGACTTTTCATTGAGAGCATTTTCAGAAGTATAAACCCCTACCAGATTAGCATATTCAATCTTTTTTGACCTGGCCTCAAGGAGGCCATTTTCTTTAATGAATGCTTCAGCCTCCTCTCTTTCTTCAAAATGTCCCGTGAAGACCCTGTACCACACGTTGTCATCACCAAGATTAACCCTTACCCAAAAGACTGAAAGTCCCCTTTTCCTGTAAATAGAGAGGCCTCTTTCCAGGTTTTTTGAGGTCCGGTAGGATGCGAGCAAGACGGAATAAGGGTATGTAACTCTTGTTTCTTGGGTATCTGCCCATGTTTCTTCAGGTTTTTCCGTTTTTTGAGGCGAGACCTGAAGGACGGGTTTTTCTTCCTTGTTGAGGGTCTCCTTACTGGGAATTGTTTCCTCGGTCTGAGAATGAGCTTGTTGCGTTACTCTTATGTCTTGGCCAAGATTGGCCCCGGCACCAGATCCCTCTTCCACATTGCTTTGTACCAGGGAATTATCGTTTATTGCCTGCGTAGGAGTTGCATTTGGTTCTTTTTTGGCAATTCCCTCGGATATTTTTTCTGAGCCGTTCATTCCAAGTTGCCTGATAATACCTGCCACCAGTAATACTATTACTCCGAGAATAAGGACAAGTTTGAGTCCTTTGTATCTGCGTCCTCTCCCTGATTGCGCTGTTTTTTCTCCCTCTTTTTGAGACGATTTCTCTTCTCCGCCTAATGCCGTCCTTGAGGCCTGACGGGCAGGAGTATCAGATTTATCCTGGGGCGACAATACTTGTTTCCGGTAAGGGTTCATGCGAATGGGTTTCCGGGGTCCGGAGCGGAAGTCAAGCCCCAGGTCGCTAATGGCCATCTGGACTTCTGCGGTTTCAGCCGTTTCCTTTTGCAACATGAATGCCTTGAGCAGGGTTGCATCACATATTCTGTTTACAATTCGAGGAATTCCTCCAGAATTGCTGGCAATAAGATCCAAGGCCTCATCAGAAAAGATATCCGGTGATCCACCTGCTGTTATAAGGCGGTGTTTTATATACTGGATGGACTGGGCCCTGTCCATAGATCTTAGGAATTTGGTTACGGAAATGCGCTGCGATAATTGGCGCATTTCCGGACGGTTTATCTTGTCCAGTAGTTCCTTTTGTCCTAATAAGAATATTTGAATAAGTTTGTGCTGGCTCGTCTCAAGGTTGGTAAAAAAGAGGACCTCTTGAAAAAGTTCATCACTCATGAACTGGGCCTCGTCAATAATCAGTACGCATCGTCCTCCCGCATCATCTATCTTGATTAGTTCCTCCCGGATCAATTCATTGAGTAAGAGATATGAATCAGGCGTCTGCGTTAATTTCAGACTATGTGCTACGAAAGAGGTTAGTTCAGTAGATTTGGCCTTGGGATGGACAAGAGAGATGACAATGGTTTCTTCCGGCAGATGGCTGGTCAGGACTCTGGACAGGGTTGTCTTTCCGGTGCCCACGGAACCGGTAATACATATGAGGCCCTTGCGGGAGATGACGCTGTGTATCATAAGGGCAAGTGTTTCCCTATAACGCGCTCCCATAAAGAAGAAGGCAGGGTCCGGCGTGTTCTCAAAAGGTGGTGTGTTTAGCCCGAAATAATCTTGATACATCTCTTTTTACCTCTGGTTTAATTGCTTTTGAGACGTAGCCTCCGTTGGCCATGGTAAAGTGCTGTTCAGGTCTGGGCCTTCCCTATGGTCTGCTTGAGTGTGATCAGATTGATAGGCCCTGGCTGCGCACGTGGTGTCAGCTTGAATGAGGGCGAGAAACTCTTGGGAGGGGAGGGTTTTGTTACCCAGATAAAACTTGCAGTTCGGCCCAAAGAAGAGGTTGCCCTCAAAGCGGACTTCCTTGGGGGCGGTCTCGATGCGCACCTGGTGCTTGCCTGCCCCAGAGAATATATTCTTCACCACTCGAACATCCGATACATTGGGCTTGATCCAGAAGTTGGTTTTGTTCCTGCAAATGAGATTGCCACTTATGGAGATATCAAAAGGGCTGAACCTAGAGGCGTTGATTTCCACTCCACAATGCCGATTTTCGGCAAAGAGGTTATCCAGGATAGCTATATGAGCCGTATCATTGGTTCCTGCCAAAACGACACCTGATCGTCCGTTGCGAAGGCAGACATTCCTTTTGATCAGATGATCTCTGCCTCCTAGCCTGATGCCCGAACCGTGGAGGTTGTCAGTGCACTTGTTACCAATAACCTTGTTAGCTCGACCAATGCAGTAAATGCCATGGTCATAGGGCGTTTGAGTTCCGTTATTGTAACAGATGTTTTGTTCTACAAGATTACTGAAGCCATATACAAGCAGGCCGGAACGGGCATTGTCATGACAGATGTTGCCTTTTATGACATTATCCCTGACCGATTCGAGGGGAACATTTTTGGCAAACACATAAAGACCTGTTGATTCAGAAGCAAGGATCTCGCAATGCTCCACGATAACAGAAAATGAGTCTATCACGGAAATATTCTGGGATTGCGAGCCTGATACCTTTAGACGGCGCATGGTAAGGTGGTGGCATTCCATGAGTTTGAGCCCGCACCCCCTAAAGCCTTGGAATACAAGACCGTCGATCACGATATATGATTTTTTCTTCAGCAGGAGTCCATATTTGTTATTTCCGGCCCTGATTATCGATTGGCCAGCCAGTTCGGCCTTGATGATTATGGGCTTGTTTTCAAGGCCATTGTTTTTGGGACTCAGTCTGTCTGGTGGATGGTAGATACCCGGGGCGAGGATGATGGTATCTCCTGCACTGGCTTGTTCCAGGGCCGATTCAAAACTGAGACCGTGACTCTTTTCAGGAAAGACTTCAAATGTCTCGGCCAACACCTGGCTAGCCATGAAGAGCAAGATACAAATCACCAAAGAAAAACGAGTTAGAATCATAGACCTAAACGCTTTTTGAGGATTTCCAAAATGAATACGGTATTGCCCCACAGGTACCGCTTGGCCATACGCTGTGGGTCCTGCATAAGCCTGAAAAGCCATTCCAAACCCATATGAGCCATCCATTGGGGGCAGCGTCTTAAAGTGCCTGCAAAATATTCAAATGCAGCCCCCGCTGTCATGAAGACTTTGGCATGGATAGCGTTGTGGTGCTCAAGGAGCCATTTTTCCTGCAAGGGCATACCCATGGCGACAACCAAAATGTCCGGTTCAAGGCGATTGATTTTTTCAATGACGGCCATATTTTCCGGCCCGGTTTTTTCGAAATAGCCGTGATGAGTGCCCAGGAGCTTAAGGCCGGGTGCGTGGTTCTTGAGCCTTTCGGCCGCCCTGTCAGCGATCCCGACTGGGCCACCCAAGAGATAGAGGCTGTGGCCCTTTTGTGCCAGATACTCGGCCAGATGCCAGCCCCAGTCGGCCCAGGTCATTCGGCTGCATATTTGGTATCCAAGCAATCTTGCTCCCAGAACCACACCGGCCCCATCTACCCTGACCAGATCAGACCGGTTATAAAAATCGGCCAGCCATCTGTATTTTCTGGCCATATTGAGGCCGTGGATATTGCCCGAGAGGATGAAGCTCTGGCCCTCTTTGTCAATTAATCTGCTAATCTTATTGTGAATCTCCTGCATCTCGGCAGAGGTGATTTTTATCCCCAAAATGCTGACTGTTTCCATTTTATGTCTTTTTCATATAAATTTTATCATACATTTCAGGCTAAGAAAATCCCAATACCTTTAGGGATTTTGTCAGATTTCACCAGAAAGACCTCTTAAGTCAATGAAGTATGTTCTGCGCCTGCCGTTATGCGCGGAATCAATGGAAATCCATTTGCCGTCCGGAGAAAAGCGTGGATGCAGATCACAGCGAAAGATGCCGGTGTAATTCCACGGTGAAAAGAATCGGCCCACCGTAATCATGTTACTCGATTGAATGTCAAATAGGAGTAGCCGTTGCTGGCGGGCCCTATCAGGATATGTGTCCGTCAAAATCCATCTGCCGTCCCGGGAAAACGAGCAGTGACCATCCCCATACCTATCTAATACTCCGGGGCCGACGATTTCACGTTCACCAGTGTTCACATCTACAAGGTAATACCGATCAACACTCTCCACAGTACGTCCCCACACCAGGATGTGATCTTCGTCTCTCCAGTGGTAATGACTGACCATCCGCGCCTCCATAAGAAGCCGCAACTCGCTCCCGTCAGCCCTTGCCACATATAATCTGGAAAATTTGCCCCTGGAACCGAGATATCTGTGTAAGAACAGGAAGTTATTTCCAGCGGGAGAGTAAATAAGATGATTGACTTTATGCTCGGCTCCTTCCATTTCGGGAACTGGTCTGCGAGCCGCCAGTTCAGCCAAAGTAACTATCAACATTCCCGAGCCATTATTTAGGTCTATACGCCAGATACCGTCCTGATCAAGAGGTTGATTCGGGGAGAAATTTTTTACCTGAGCTCGATAACCATAGTCGGGACGAAGTCTCTGCAGGCGCTTGTAGTTGATGGTCAGGGCTTCTTGCCCCCCGGGATGCAGGGATTGCACGGGCCACGGGATAAAACGGTTCACTTCTCCGTGTATGTTCACTATCCTGCATCCTAAAATGCCGTCAGCTAGATCATTAAAGATTATCAAATTGTTTTTGCCTTGAAAAAAAACCCACTGTGCCATGGCCCCCTGCTGCCAATTCCATGCTTGTGTCTGGCCAACAAAATATCGCCTTTGAGACATGCGATCGATAACCATCACAGTCATCGCATGGCTATCCCACCTATGAAACACGGCCAGTTTCATATCTGAGGACCAGGGTGTTTTATCATAATAGCCAAAAAACAACTCACCCTCAGATTCCTTCAATCCGGCCCAGCTTTCAGGGGTCACCAACTCCACCCGTGGGTGGAGTTCATATTGGAATCCTTTTTCACGATAGATCATGTAAATAGACCTTTTGTATAGCTCCTTGATACGGTTCCGCAGCCTGGGAAATCTTTCCAAGCTTTTGGCGATGGTACGTTCGAAGTGGGTGAATCCGCTCAAAATTTTACCTCACAAAATAATATAGCACTGGCAGCACATTTCACGTCAAGCATCAAGGCGCCTGGGGAGCAATTCCTCCTGAGCGCGGGTCTTTCCCGTAAGTCGAGATATCTGCTCATGTCTCAAAAAATTTGCCAGTTCCAGCTCCTCCAGGCGTTTGGGTTTGGTAAAAAAGGATGCAAGGTATCCTACGGGTATCAAAAGACTGGTCAGATACGGTTTTTCTACGCCGCGAAAGACAGACTTGCCCAGGACAAACAGGGGATGTGCCCTAATAGTATACATGGCCCTTCCTGTTCTTATGCGGCCCCTAAAGATGCCTCTGGCGGAACTGGACTGTCTTAGGTGATAAATTGGCAGATCCCTGAAGGACCGTGTCTTCCATCCCTTCATTCTGGCCTTGGCCCCATCCAGAATATCCCATCCCAAAAGAGGTATAAGGCCTCCAATTTCCGTGAAACATTCAGACCTATAACTCTTGCAAGCCCCTGAAACGTGAGTATCGGGTATTCGTTCGAGAACCCATTCATTAGCCTGTT
>CAZENC010000178.1:0-6503 GCA_964513115.1 uncultured Desulfobacteraceae bacterium
ATGGACATGAGATAGGCGTTGTTCAGTTCCGCATCTCCGAAACGGGAAAAACGGTGGGTTTTCAACTGCTTTTTGAGACGTTTAAAGTCTTCAAGAGCACGGGCAAAAACCTTTTCCCTCTTGGCCAGTTTCTCACTGTAGCTTACCGTGGAATTGTACAGGTATTCAAGGTCTTTTAAAAGAGAGGTCAGAAAGGAGGAAAAGATACGTTCGTCATCAATGGATTTTTGTGCCTCGATGCTAAAGGGGTGAGAGTGCCCATAGGTTTCCTCAAGAAATAGGAATGCGCCCATTTTGCCTACCAATACCGCCAATCCCTCGTTAAACTCGCCCTGTCCTTTAATATAAATGGTTAGATGCGTCATTTCGTGCAGGATGGTTTCAACCAGGTCCACTGTCGACCCCTGTATCAGGTTCAATGTGACCGGGTCTCTAAACCAGCCCAGTGTGCTGTAAGCATCGGCAACACCCATTGTAACGTCAAGGTCTTTCTCGGTCAGGGCCTTTTTTTCCGCCTTGGCGTTTTTCAGGTCAAAGAAGCCCAGATAAGGCACATGTCCCACGATTGGAAACCACCAGGTTTTTCGAACAAGGCGATCCTTGGGACAGGCTGAGATAACGTAGATAGGGTGCCGGCTCGATTTCAGATGGACTGTTTGGTAGTTCCGGGACTGTTTTAACCCTAATTCATTTTCCCCGAAACTCTTGATGCTGGCCACAAGACGGAGACGCGCCTTGTATTCAGTGTCCAGAGAATTGTTCTCTAATGCTTCCTGGATCGGAACGGAATCATTGAGTAATTGAAATTGGCCTGCTGCAACGTGGAAAACATAGGCCAGCCTGCAACCTGTGGAAAAAAGGAGAAAGACCAGGATGATTACAATTCCGATTGTTCGTTTATTCGCCAAAGCCTGATCCTTTCCTTAAAAGACTTTGAAGCCCTTGATGTATGCTGAAAAACATCTTACCGATGGGATGAGAAACATGAGCAAATAACAGATCCTCACAGTTTTTCGTTGTCAAGTGCTTGTTTTTAGGTTTAAATATAATAAATTTGGTCGTGTAAGGGCGACCCATGATGGTCTTGATGATAACAGGATGATGTGGGCTCGTAAAATGTTTTTTCGCAGTTCGCCACCGGGGGAGCTATGAGGTTTAAAGACCGACGTCCGTCGGGAGATTATTGGTTGCATTTATTTTTTGGGGACGATACGCAAGGAATGAGCAGCCGGTGGTACAAAGGCCCAAGCAAGTCATACGCATAAAAATGCCCGTGCGCCTGTCCGGAGGTATTTTGTGGACATTAAAGAGGCGATAAGATCACGAAGGTCAGTCAAACATTATGATCCAACCCACAAAATGAGCGACCTGGAGGTGGATGAGCTTTTGTCGCTGGCCCTGTTGTCACCTACCGCCTTTAACATACAAAATTGGCGTTTCGTGATAGTCAAAGACCCGGACCTGCGAGAGAGGATCAGGAAGGTCGCGTGGGATCAGGAGCAGGTGACCGACGCCTCACTTTTTATCATCCTCTGCGCCGACCTTAAGGCATGGGAAAAAGTGCCGGAACGCTACTGGCGGAACGCGCCGGAAGAGGTCCGGGACTTCGTTTTTCATTCCATTGATAACTACTACCGGGGAAGAGAACAGGTACAACGGGACGAGGCCATGAGGTCATGCGGAATCGCGGCCCAGACCCTAATGCTGGCTGCCAAGTCCATGGGATATGATTCATGCCCCATGGATGGGTTCGACTTTGAAGCGGTCGGAAGGCTCATCAATCTGCCGGAGGATCATGTGATCGCCATGTTTGTGGCTATAGGCAAGGCCACACAGGAAGCAAGACCGCGCGGAGGCCAATTGCCCATGTCCGAAGTCATTATTCTGGATCATTTCTAAAAGACAGGCATCTTTGTAACGCAAACCCTTGGCCTGGGCTCCAGTACAAAGGCCTTTTACCCGACAAGGGCCAACATAACAAAAGTTTTTGGACCGGAGATGGCGGTCTGGGTGATTGGTGATGCCATGCCTCTCATGGGTAGTTACGGTTATGCCCGTGACTATCATCTTGAGAAATATTGGCGTAACAGTATAAGATTCTCACATTGTGGCTGGGTGGTGTCCTGATGAACCGTTTCAATGTATGCAGGGGGTATTATGATTTGAATTTATAGACGGTCCCTATTGCATCAATCCGAGCCCACTGGACACGACTCAAATAAAAACATGCATATTAGCGTTGGATTTTCCAAAATCTGGCGTCTATGGCGCTAATGTCTTCAATAGTGATCAGGGCGTTAAAATAGTCTTTGCCTTGTAATTTTTCCAGGTGCATCAAGTGGTTTCCCACTTCCTTCACGAAACCGATAAAGGTTTTCCCTGAATTAAGGGTCACATACACATTCTTGCCGATAAGCGATTTTAGGTTGTCCGCCATAGCCTTGGCGAAGGCGGATCTGCTTCGGCGGGTTCCGCAGAAGATGTGAAGATGCCCCGCGCGGAAGCGCGGGGAGCTTCACTAAGGGACCAAGGGAATCCTGCAATTGTGTATAGCGGAACTTCGCTACCGAGACTCTTCCGGCCAGGAATTTTCACCGAGGGCAATGCGACACAGATCTGTGATGAAAATCTTAGGCAGACCAAACTGTGAAGTGGGTCTCCGCAGCACTTTATCGCATATGGGACAGGAAGTTATCAGAGCATCGGCGCCGCACTTGATGGCGTCCTCCACATTCTTCCTTTGGATGTCAATGGCCAACTCCCTGTTTGTTTGAATAATGGGCGCGCTGCAGCAGACAGCGTTCAACCGCTCATAGTTCCTAGGCGGCCGTTCGACGCCAACAAGCTCGAAGATCTCGTCAAGGAAGGTATCATACTCCGGGATCCATCTGGTGGCACAGTTTGCATGGTAGGCGACCTTCTTTCCCAGCTTGGTAATGTCGTTCTTGTGATCATTTAGATAATTGCGAAGGTATTCGAAGAGGTGCGTGTACTTGAAGGGAACATTGAAACCGTATTCCTTGGACTTGAGGTGCGCGAGAACAAAGCCCTCATTGTGGAGGTACACGATGTCTTTGCCTAGGTTGGTAAGCTTGTCGATGACCCCCCGACCGTACGTTTCAACAAAGCTCGCCCCGCCCATATGCACACAGCCAGTGAGGGACATATACTCAACGCCTCTAACCACGGTCATACCCCTGAATAGCTTGCTGTTAAAGGTACCCTCGGGGAAGTCCTCAAACTGGAAGGAGTCGAGTGAGAGGACCTGCCGGCCAGGCTCGCCCGGTATCAGCTGACTGGGGTCTCCCCGTCCCTCGAGGCCATTGGCCATTTCCTCGAGCGCTGATTTACCTGCTACCACTATAGGTGAGGTGCCAATCTTCTCCTGCATCTTGAAGATAAGATCAGAGGGGTCAGCTCCCGTCGGGCAGTAGTCATTGCAGGCCATGCAGGTGATGCACTTGCTCAGAATTTCCGCCTCTTTACCCTCCATAAGCAGTTTGATCTCAGCAACTGCTCGATCATTGTTATATTCGGTATAACGACACTTAACCAGACAGTCACCGCAAAGGTCACACTTCGAAGCATCCCACATTTGATGCACTCCTTTCTATTTGGTCAGGGTGATTGTATTATATGTCCATGGACCTTAGCTGTCAATGCATTGTACTTTTCCCTGATGCACTATCAGGCATCATCTGCCATTCGACAGGCTCATGACCCTGAGAAAAGCCGGAGGGCTGCGTTACCGTTCGGCTGAGCTAACGGCTCAGTATAGCTTTAAGATGTGGTCAATATGCACATGTCCTGGCGCCGTTCCAAACCCCTACCCTCATTTTTAACCGGTCAGTTGCCTCCACAGCATCATGAGGTTGACTTTTTCTATTGTGTCTCCACATTTATCCCACTGCATTTTTTTCATAACCCTCATTTAAGGTTAAGTGATCCCGGAAACAGGGCTTGGGCCTCACTTCTATCTTAAATGGCCTCTTATCCTTGCGTGAAGATTCGACAAATATCCAGTTATCCGATAGTTTTTCGTTGTCAAGTGCTCGTTTTTAGGTTTAAATATAATAAATTTTGTCGTGTAAGGGCGACCCATGATGGTTTTGATGATAACAGGATGATGTGGGCTCGTAGATGTTTTTTCGTAGTTCGGCACCGGGGGAGTTATGAGGTTTAAAGACCGACGTCCAGCAGGTGATTATTGGTCTCTTGTAAGTCTTATGGCCTCAGTGCTTGTTATCTGCCTGGTCGCATTTATTTTTTGGGGAAAATACGCAAGGAATGAGCAGCCGGTGGTACAAAGGCTCAAGCAAGTCATACGCATCAAGATGCCGGTGCGCAGAGCAGTATTTGTCGGTAATAAGACCGGCATTGTACATGAAGAGAAAAAAACCACTGCGATCAAAGACGCCGATTCTGCGAAGAAATCCCCAGATGTTTTACAAGAGGGAAAAAAGCCGGAAAAGAAGAAGCCGGCCAGGGCAATGGACGGGTATTACAGGATCAGGAAGGGGGACAGCCTTTTCAAAGTTGCAGGGCGCAAGGACGTGTATGGCAATCCAATGAAATGGCCAAGCCTGTTTCGCCTGAACATGGACGGATTGGGATTGAGCGGGATGGGACTATCAGACGAGTTTGAGCACAAAGAACTGCCCGCGGGTCTTGGCCTGAGATTTGTGACATCAGATGAAGCCACCGAAAACCTGACCAAATTAGGCAAAAAGGTATGGGTGGTTAACGTGCTTTCTTCGCGGACCCCAAAGAAAATTGTCCCTGCTGCGCTCAAACTAATGAAGAACGGTTACCGCGTGTACATCAGTTCGGCGGTCGTGAAGGGACAGGAATGGATGAGGCTCCGTGTAGGCTTTTTCGGTGACCGTTCAAAGGCGTCTGCGGCAGGGAAAAAGATCATATCCCTGCTGGAAGCTGATGGCGCATGGATTGCCAGGTTAGAGGAGCAGGAACTCAAGGAATTTGGCGGATATTGATGAAAGATAGGCGTAAGGCGCAAGGCGAAAGGCGCAGGGAATAGGACGGAAGATGGAAAATAAAATGAAAGATAAAAAGGTCATAGTTGGGATAACCGGGGGTATTGCGGCCTACAAAGCGGCAGAGCTGGTCAGACTCATTGTGAAGGCGGGCGCCAATGCCAGGGTGGCAATGACTACAAATGCCACTCGCTTTGTAACACCTCTTACTTTTGAAGCCCTTTCAGGAAACAGGGTTATTTGGGATATGTTCGGTCAGTGGGATACCTCTATTGATCATGTCTCATGGGGCCAGGATTCAGACCTGATAATAATCGCACCGGCAACCGCTAATTTCATTGCCAAGATGGCACATGGAATCGCAGATGATTTTCTGTCCACCATGTTGCTTGCGTCCACAGCCAAGATTATGGTCTGCCCGTCCATGAACAGCAAAATGTTTGAAAACACTGTGGTACAGAACAACATTAAGCAATTAAAGGAGATGGGCATTGCGGTCATGGAACCCTCGGAAGGCGAACTTGCCTGCCACGACGAAGGACCGGGCAGGTTGCCGGAGCCGGAAAAAATCTTTGAGCAGGCATGGGCATTGCTTTCGCGGCAGGACCTTTCCGGATTGAGTATCCTTATCACCGCCGGGCCGACTGTGGAGCCTATTGATCCGGTCAGGTATATTACGAACAGATCCACCGGGAAAATGGGATATGCACTTGCCAGGGCTGCGTGGCGCAGGGGTGCATCAGTGAGGCTTGTGAGCGGTCCGACAACAGTAAATCCACCTCACGGGATATCACTCTTCCGGGTAAAAACGGCGGAGGAGATGCGACAGGCGGTTCTAAAGCACTGCACTGACTGTGATATCATTATCAAGGCGGCTGCCGTTTCAGATTACAGGCCACAGGAAAGTGCCAGGCATAAGATCAAAAAAGGAGCTGATCGCATAAACCTTGAGCTGGTGAAAAATCCGGATATCCTGGCGGAGCTTGGAAGCAAAAAAGAGGCATCTCACTGCATATTGGTGGGATTTGCAGCCGAGACTGAAGAAATGCTCACCAATGCCAAGGAAAAGTTGAAGGCAAAGAACCTGGATATGATTATTGCCAACGATGTCTCAAGAGACGACGCGGGGTTTGAAGCAGATACCAATAAAATAAAATTGGTTTACAGTGACGGACGCTTAGAAGATACTTCACTTATGACAAAGGATGAAATGGCGGACCTGATTCTGGACAGGATAAAGTCTCTGACAGGGAGATAACATGAGAACCGAACAAGAAATCAAGGAAGTCTTTGGCCATATAAAGAATTTGATGATGGCCCACAAGGAAATGGGGATGGAGCCTCCACCCGTGTCGAAGGAGATGCTGGGTTATATGGAACGAGAAGTGTCCGAAGTCCGTGCCTATCCAGGGCAGTCAGACTATTCGGATTCCCTTGAAGGGCTGAGGGAAGTATTGGGCGATTGCAAGCGATGCAAGCTTCACAAGAGCAGGAAAAAACTGGTTTTCG
>CAZENC010000179.1:0-6449 GCA_964513115.1 uncultured Desulfobacteraceae bacterium
GAGGTCCTGCATGCTTCAACCCGGAACCAGTTGCCGAATTTTTTGATTTAATGGTAATCGGGGATGGCGAAGAGTCAGTTCTCGAAATATGCAGGGCAGTCCGTAATGCAAAGCACAAAAATATAAGAGAAAAAAATGAAATCTTTTATCATTTATGCCATAAGAAAGGGATATATATTCCATCATTTTTCTCTGTCAGCTACAGACCTAAAGGAACTGTCGATACAATTACGCCCCTCGTGCCTGACTATAAGGCAGTCGAAAAGGCTATTCTGCCCGACATCGATAATTCCCACTTTCCAGGCCATCAGGTTGTCCCGTTTGCAGAGCTTGTTCATGACCGTCTGGCAATAGAAATCGCTCGCGGCTGCACAAGGGGGTGCCGATTCTGCCAAGCTGGTATGATATATCGCCCCGTTAGGGAACGAAGCCCTGCATCCATCCTTGAAAAGGCAGAAAATGCTTTGCGGGCGACCGGCTACCAAGATCTTACTCTGCTTTCACTGAGTTCCGGTGATTATAGCTGCATAGGACCTCTTCTAGAGGCCTTGATGGACAAACAATGCAGAGAAAAAGTTGCATTAAGCCTTCCATCTCTTAGAATCGACAGCATGAATCCCAGCCTAATGGAACAGATTAAGAGGGTTAGAAAAACTGGCTTCACATTGGCCCCGGAGGCGGGTAACGAAAGACTGCGAAGAATTATTAATAAGGGTCTGACCCAGGCCGATATCCTGGAGACCGCCAGGGCAGTTTACGGAGCGGGGTGGAATTTGATTAAACTCTATTTTATGGTAGGACTTCCTCTCGAAGAAGAAAAAGACCTCATGGACATAATTTCCTTGGCCAGGCAAATCGCGGGCCTTGCAGGAAAAAAAGGAAAGAGAAATAGGCTGAACATCAGCGTTTCTACATTTGTGCCTAAATCTCACACACCATTCATGTGGTTTCCCCAAATAACCCTGAATGAGAGCCGAACACGAATCCAACTCATCAAGAAAGGGCTGAAAAGCAGTTCTATTAGAGTGAAATGGAACCAACCCGAGTTAAGCTGGCTGGAGGGCATTTTTGCAAGAGGTGATAGGAAACTGGGCAGGGTCCTTATGGAGGCATGGAATCTGGGCGCCAGATTTGACGCCTGGGCAGAGCATTTTCGGATGGCAGTCTGGGAAAAGGCCTTCCAGCGAGCAGGAATAGATCCGCACTTTTATCTTCACAGGGAAAGGGCTTCGGATGAAGTCTTGCCGTGGGACCATATCAGCTCCGGGGTAACCAAAAATTATTTCACAAGAGAGTGGGAAAAGGCACTAAAAGAACAACTGACTCCTGATTGCAGGGAAAAATGTCTGGAGTGTGGTGTATGCGATCATAAGGCGGTTGATCCGGTGCTTTACAAACACTGTAACCTAGCCTCCGGATCGGGAAAACAACCTGCAAAACAAACAATTACAGCATCAAAAAAATACCGCCTCACGTTTAAGAAGCTGGAAAATGCCAGGTATCTAAGTCACCTGGAACTTGCAAGGGTTCTTATCAGGGCCTTTAAGAGGGCCGGACTAAGACTTGAGTACTCCGAAGGATTTCACCCGATGCCCAAAGTTTCATTCGTCTATGCCTTGCCTGTCGGAATAGAAAGTATGCAGGAAACAGTGGATATAGAAATCTCCGAATCAGGGTCTATCTCTTCAATAAAACAGCGTGTTAACAGGCAGCTTCCACCCGGGATTACCGTGACATCCGTTGAAGAAATACTCTTAAATAAAAAAAAGGTTCTATTAACGGAAAGCCATTTCCTGATCAGTCTAAACGGTTTTGAAATGCAAGAAAAAGATGTTGATAGATTCCTCAAGTCGGACTATTTTCCTATTGTCAAAGCAGGCAAAAAAAGAGAACATGTGATCAATGCCAGGTCGTTGGTCAAATCCATGAAGCTTGCTTTACCGAACACTGTGAGACTTGACATAAAGCACACATCTGGTCCTCAACTAAGACCGGACCAAATAATTGGTGGCGTTTTCTCCTTAAGAGACTCGCTGGTAAAGGGTATGAAAATAATTAAGACCGGCCAGGTTCTTGAGTAAAGGCTTTTCACAAAGATAATAGACCGTCCCATGTCCAGTGAAATCATTATTAATGCAAGGCCACACGAGACCAGAGTTGCCCTTATTATAAACGGCGTTGTCGTGGAACTTCATATTGAACGAAAAATCGGTCGGGAATTGTTGGGAAATATATATCGTGGGAGGGTCGTCCGGGTTCTTCCCGGTATGCAGGCAGCATTCGTGGATATAGGCCATGACAGGACAGCTTTTCTCTATGTCTCAGATGTATACAACGACTTCCTGGACCTCGAAAGAATAATGGTCGGAAACAATGAAGTACCTGAAAGGCCAGATCTTCCGGGTTCAGATATGCCACATCCCAATTCCTATGACGGCATACCTTTTCAGATAGAAGATATGCTCCGTGAAGGCCAGAACATAATGGTCCAGATTTCCAAAGAGCCAATCGGCAACAAGGGGGCCCGGATAACTTCTCACATTTCTCTTCCAGGTAGACATCTTGTCCTCATGCCCACCGTAAACCACATAGGTATCTCCCGAAGGATAGAGGATAATATTGAGAAAGAAAGACTGAAAGAGATTATTCAGGAAATCAGACCGGCCGATACCGGATTCATCGCAAGAACGGTCAGTGAAGGCGCTTCAAAAGATGAATTGATTCCTGAGATGAAATCACTTCTGGAGCTTTGGGCAAAAATTCGGGCTAAAATGGAAAAAGGATCAAGACCCTGTTTATTGCACAGTGACTTGCCTATAACCCTTCGATGCGTTCGGGACCTATTTTCAAAAGAAGTAGATCGTCTTATTATCGATTCAAATGAAGAACACCAAAACATTATGGAGTTTGTCAGCAACTTCGCCCCAAGATTGAAGTATTATGTGGAGAACTATGAGGGCTCTGAGCCTATTTTTGAGGCCTATGGGATTGAAACGGAGCTTTCCACTGCCCTCGATAACAAAATCTGGCTGAAATCGGGGGGCTATATTGTTATCGAGCTTACAGAAGCCCTTACAGCCATTGACGTAAATACCGGCAGCTATGTTGGAAAAAGGGATATGGAGGAAACCATCTTGAAGACGAACCTGGAGGCAGTTAAGGAAATCGCATACCAGTTACGTTTCAGAAATATTGGCGGCCTCATTGTAATCGACTTCATTGATATGGGGAAAAAGCCTAACCGTGAACGCGTTTTTATGGCTCTAAAAGAAGCCCTTGGCAAAGACCCCGCTAAAACAAGCATCCTGCCCATGTCAGACCTTGGACTAATTGAGATGACTCGAAAAAGAACCAGAGCAAACCTGAACAGACTGCTCACCAAACCCTGTTTTTACTGTGAAGGAACAGGTAGACTCAAATCCAAGAGAACAATCTTCTGCGAGGTATACAGGACCCTGGAAAAGGAGTGTGCCGTCGCCGAAAAGGAGGGGAAGGTGTACGTATTGGTAAATCCCGAAATTGATAATTTTATAAGGGAAGAAGAACAGGATTCGATTATGGATCTGGAAAAAAGGTTAGCCAGACGAATTATCTTTATTGCCAAACAAGACTATCATATGGAACAATACGAAGTAAGTGTCCAACCAGCAAAATAATCTGGGGTGATTATGGAAACAGCTTTAGCTCGATCGGCAGGCTTGACAGATGTTGGTCTTAAGAGGGATGGAAACGAAGATGCTTTCTCAATTGACGAGAGCCTGAATCTCTATATAGTCGCGGACGGAATGGGGGGGCATTTAGCCGGAGAAGTTGCCAGCAGGACAGCTGTGGACTTGATTAATAAAAGCTATCGAAAATGGAAAGGTTCTGAAACTCCGGAAGAGGAGATATTCGGATGCCCTGACGTTTCACTCTCCAGGAACGGAAACTATATCTTGGGGGGCATACAGTTCGCCAACAAAGTCATACATGAAATGGCCACCCACCGCAAAGAATACAAGGGGATGGGAACAACTATTGCCGTCCTGGCCTTTATCCCGGGACTGATCATATCTGCAAACGCAGGCGACAGCCCTATTTACATGATAAGAAACGGACGCATCGAAAAAATATCCAAAGACCACAATTTTGTTGCCGAACAGGTTGAAATGGGCCTCATGACAGAAGAAGAGGCTGCTGAATCACCCATGAAACACGTATTAACCAAAAATTTAGGCTCTTACGAAGACCTGGATCCGGATATCTTTGAGATCGTGCCTGCAAACAACGACCGTTTTGTTTTGTGCAGCGATGGCCTTACCGACCTGGTTACGGATGATGAAATCCTGCAGATGGTCGAGGATGAGCAGGAGCCGGAGGTTTTGTGCAGAAATTTTATCGACATAGCCCTAAAAAGGGGCGGTCATGATAATACCACGGTCGTTACTGTATCTTTATCCGGTACTAGAAAACCAAAGGCCGGGCCCATAAAGAAAATGGGGGCCCTCCTGGGCGATATTTCAAGCGTCATCCTCAAGAAATAAAAAAATCGACGCTGAAATTATTATATATTGCAATCTAATGTACAAATGGATTAAAATTGTCAGGACCGAGCACTGGAGGAGGTTGGATTATGGAAAGACTCATCTTGACCTTTAACAAGCAGATCATTAATAGATATTCCTTTAACAAAGATAACCTAACCATCGGTCGGAAACCTGAAAATGATGTCCAAATCGACAATCTCGCAGTATCAGGTCATCATGCCAGGATTGACAGAACCGGCAATGATTTTATCTTGACTGACCTCCAGAGCACGAACGGGACATTCGTCAATCACAAACAGATTGTATCCCATACCCTTAAGCACGGGGACAATATCCAGATAGGAAAACATGTTCTGATCTTCTTGGCTTCCGAAAAACAGGAGGCAGGTGCGGAGGAGCCAGTAAAAGAACGGGATCTGGACAAAACAATGATACTTGATACTGCAAAACAGCGTGAACTTATCGCCAAACAGGCCAAACCGGGAACAGCGGTACCAGCCGCCTCAGAAAAAATCGGAGTATTAAGCGCCCTGGGTGGCTCGGATTTGGGAGAAATCGAGTTGACAAAAAAGCTTACTAGAATAGGCAAAGCAGATACTTCGGAGATCAGGCTAAGCGGTATGATGATGGGCGCAACAGCCGCTACTATCAGCAAGCGCCCATCCGGTTATACTATAGCATTCACAGGGGGAAGGACAAAAATAAAAGTTAACGGGAATGTTATACATGACAGTGTGCCTCTTAAGGATTTTGACACCATAGAGATCGGTTCACATAAATTTCAATTTTACCAGAAAGAGACCAAATAGACCTAAGTCGGCCTTCGTCCCCTTATCAGTTCGGCCAAGCCATTTTCTATTTGCTTTTTTGAAAAAGTCTTACGGCACTTGGTGCATTGATACTTTTCGCAGACCGACTCATCATAGATTAGACGGTCCGAAAAATTGACCCCGTGGAAACGTAGGGAAAAACTGTAAACTGGCATGAACTCGTTATTCCCGCAACTATCACATAGAAAATAGTCCTGGGCTTCCTCCATCCGTGCTTCCTCCAAAAAAAATTCATTATCCAGCCGTCTCAAACATTAAATTCTCTTGAGACCGCCTCGTTTATCAAGGCGTCTACAGGTCTTGGCTTGTAACCCTTTTCTGATCATTTTACAATGTTTTTTTCTAATATTGATGCATTTTAGAGACATCCACCCGGCGCAGCAGTCGATCTCCCCTTTTTGATGCATGATTTCATGTGTATTATATAGGGCCCACCAGCCTTCCTGCGGGCAAGCCATGGTGGTCTCTTTTCAAAAGCCGCATATACTGATCTCATTACAAAGAAAAGTTAGTGAAACCTTGGGCCAATCGTTACACTAAACACAAATCAGCGTGGCTTTGAGGTATTTTCTGAGTGAATGACGGGCTTGCCCGCCGTATGTCTGGGGGAGGCCGCTGTTTTTTCTTGGCGCAGCCTTCGGCGCGCTCAGTCCCCACAAGCGGGTCCCCAGTTTCATGACTTATCAGCGAGGGAATAAGTCGTAGAAAAGATCAGGCCGGTTAACCTTTTGATTGACCGGAGCGGACACCCCGGGTATATTCAGTCTATAGCAGGATATACATAAATTACTCTGGACTCACCGGCTTAATACACCCTTGGCACTAATAGATGAAGCGTGGCCTTGAGGCCTTTAAAAAACAAGACCCCGCCCCGGTGGGAACCGAAGAAATGATCTCAAAGGCAAGCAGTCTCATGATCAAGCCAACCCAAAGGTGTGCATCCAAGTAACGCCAGTGGTCCTCTGCCTGTTCTTGATATAAAATATTTGAAGCTGTTTTCTATGGATAGAAATTCAATATGCTTATAAGCTGCTGATATTACTGGAGCCACCGTGCGGAATCGAACCGCAGACATCCTCATTACGAGTGAGGT
>CAZENC010000180.1:0-6388 GCA_964513115.1 uncultured Desulfobacteraceae bacterium
CATGACATCGTGGACAAAAAAATATATCACACCCAGCCTGTCCCGCTCAACTTGCTTGGCGGGGTTCCCCTTCCCTTCGACAGGCTCCGGGTCACTCGAGGCACACGCCGTTCCATCCTCCGTAGCAGGCCACTGCGGAGGACGGGCGCCAAAGCTATGGCGGGCAGGCAGAGGACACAGAGAATGCTTGGAAAATATGATTAACCTTGCATAAAAAGCAGAATTTCTATAAATTTATGAATATTATTTTTCATCTTAAAACAATGGAGTTGAAGAATGAAATACAAAATTGTTTTTAACAAAACTGACGAAGGATACAGTGTCCGTTGTCCAGCTCTTCCCGGATGCTGGTCCCAGGGACAGACCGAATTGGAAGCCACAGAAAACATCAAAGATGCGATTCAAGAATACTTGGCTGCAATCAACGAATCCTTTAAAAATGCTGATGTTCGTGAAATCGAAGTTGCTGTTTAATCATGCCGAAAATTCCAGGAGTTAATCACCTTCAAGCTATTCGTGCTCTTGAAAAAGCTGGTTTCAATGTCGCCCGTCAAGGTGGAAAACACATCGTGATGTCTGACGGGCAAAGATTCATCACAATCCCACGGAAAAATCCTGGCAACGCCTTCACAATGGGTGGTATTGTCAAAGACGCCGGCCTTACGGTCGAAGAGTTTAAAAAACTTTTATAATTTTTTGAAAATATATCAGGCCCATTCCCCTTCGTCTTTGCTCAGAATCACTCGCCTTCGCCGAGGCTTCGGCGTAGTTTCGCTTGGTTTCGCCACAGATACCCCGTGACTTGGCGTGGGGAGCCTCACTCGAGGCTCCCCCAGTTAAATTTGGTCTACATATTTCACGGGGCAGGCAGAGGCCACAGAGAATGCCTGTACAGCCCCGGTGGAATATTCTTTGATTCCACCCCGATGGAATAAAAGCCAACAAAATTCCATTAGGCCCCGATACCGGGATCTACGCTAAGCTCCGACAAGCGGGGTAAAGATTTCCAGGATTATCAGGATTATTGGTAGAGGCACGCCTAACATCCCTGCAGAAGTCATGAACCAAAACAACAAACATTTTTGTTTTTCCCTACCATGCCTCCTGCAAATTTTTACGCGCCCTCCTTTCCTTAGATTTTGCGAACATCTCTTAGTGAACACCTTGGCTCGATGGAGCAAAGCGGGGCTTCCAATGCAAAACATATGCTGTGATCCCTTATTTGTTTGACTCTCAAAAAAGAATCCCCTATGCTTTTTTTAATAGCGAATTCTTATCAGTTGATTGGTGGCCTTTTTATCCATGCAATAAGAGGGAGGTGATACTATGCAGAAAAAATTACTATTCAGCCTTATTGTCATTGTTGGAATGTCCATCCTCATACCTGGAAACAGCTATTCGTGGAGCCATTCGTGGAATGTATCCACCATTGAAACACCGACATTCAGGCAAAAGCTCCATTCAGAACCCATAGAGATAATCGTGCGTTTTACGGAAGATGCAAAACCAAACACCTTTAAAGCCTGGCTCAATCGCAAGAATATCACAGATAAATTCGAACCTATTGATAACGGGATGAGGGCGTTGGTAGGCCCTGAAGATGGTTTAAATGTCTTTGAAGAAACGCTTGAAACCACCCGGGACGACAAAGGTGTCTGGTTCATCACGGAGTCTCGTAAACCCTGGCCTCGTAATTTTCGTAATTTCAAGGGTCGAAATTTCCTCAAGACCATGATCAAAGGCGAAAAGCGCAGATGGGATGTGGACCATCAAACGTTCTTTGTGGATGCGCGGCTTTATGATGTCTTTGAGGCCATGGGCTACGCTGTTGCCACGGACCGGCTGTGGCAGGCTGAACTGTACAGGCGGCAGGCCCGCGGAAGACTGGCTGAGATTTTCGGCCGGGATCAGCTTCCGACCGATATTTTTATGCGCACCATCGGCTATTCCGATGAAGAACTCCAGGATGGGTTTTACGCTCTCGACCCGGAGGTCCGTGCCATAGTTAGCGGTTATGTGGCCGGCTTCAACAGGCGCATTGCGGAAATCCAAGCCGATAGTACCCTCCTTCCCTTCGAGTTCGCTGCTCTCGGGATTTTTCCCCAAGAATGGGAGGAAGAGGATGTTCTGGCCTGGATGGCGCTGCTCCAGAGGCTGTTCGATCCTGAGGCCCTTGAGACGGTTCAGATCGACAATGCAGTACTCTTCCAGACACTGCTGGCCGGCTTCCCGCTCGACGGCGTGGACATGTTCGAAGACTTGAGATGGCTCAATGATCCTGATGCACTGACCTATATTCCTGACGGAGAGACATTGCCTTCCGGTCTGGTGAGTATTTCGGCAGGATCTCCTGCTCCCGATGCTGAGGAATCTCATGCGGGCCTGGTGAAAATGCAGGCAGGGCCTTCCTTCAATAAGGCCGGTGCCCCGGTCTCCGATTTGGATGACGCCGCCAAAAACATGGCTGAGATCCGGAATAATGTCATTGAAAACCTAAAAAGTATCAATGCCTATGTAAAAATGGGAAGTTACGCATGGACCGTGGCCCCAAGCAAAACCGCAAGCGGACATCCCATTATTTACTCAGGACCGCAAATGGGCTTTTCGGTTCCATCCATTGTCCTGGAGGGGTCCATCAGGGCCGCCGGGCTGAATGTCTCGGGTATGTCGGTCCCCGGGGTTCCCGGGATTATCATCGGCCGCACTCCCCACCACGCCTGGTCCATGCAGGTGGCAAACGCCCACACCACGGATTATTACATTGAAGCTCCGGCAAGTGTTTCCCTTCACAGGATTGAGACCATCAAGGTCGCAGGCGAGGACGATGTCGAGTTGCCTGTGTGGAGGTCGGCTCACGGCCCCGTTGTCAATCCCATGCCATATATCCCCGGCTCGGCAGGCCCGATCATTTCCTGGAAGTACGCACACTGGGGCTATGAATTTGATGCCGTCAAGGCCTTTCTCATGCTCGCACGAGCCAGGAACATGAACCAGTTTGGAAAGGGAATCGAGTACATGGCCGTGTCCCAGCACTTTTGCTATGCTGATCACCGCGGCAATATCGCTTACTGGATGTCGGGCCGCGATCCAGTGCGCCCGGACGGCGAATGGCGCCTGCCCCAAGGTGCCCTCGGCCCGCCCCTGGAATGGGACGCGGCGGTGCTCATTGACCGGACGACCGATCGAAACAGCAGCCAGGGTTTTTACTGCGGATGGAATAACAAATCCAGGGCCAGCTACGACAGCGCACCCAACGACCTGGCCAAGTATTTCGGGCCTTTTAACCGGGCCCACGTGGTGGATGATTTTATTCGCAACAACGATAACCTGACTTTTGAGGATCTAAGGGACCTGGCAATAAACATCGCCACCACTGATTCGTGGGAAGGCGGGGGCAATCCCTGGAAATTCGTCAAGGATGATTTTGTGGCTGCGGTCACGAATGCGGGATTTTCATCTGAACGCCAGGAAGCCCTTGATCTCCTTGCAGCCTGGGACGGCCACTTTGTTGCCGGAGGCGAGTCGGCATGGGCGTGGGGCAACGATCGTGCCGATGCCTGGATGCTCATGGACGCCTGGATTAAAGAGGTGATCCGGTTGACCTTTGAGGATGAGTTGGGAGCCGATCCTGATCCTGAGGGTTTAATCAAAGGCCAGCCCACACACATGCTCTTTAATGTCCTGCTCCGAGGCCTGGCAGGTTCCTCTGCGGGTTTGCCCTGGAATTACGATTGGTTCCTGAATGTGTTAGATCCCGGCGCGCCAAATACCGCGGAAGAAATCATCGTTCAGGCCCTGGACACAGTCCTGGCCGGTCTGGGAGCCTCGCCCTGGGGTACTGATGCACGGGGAGAGATTTCTTATGTGCATGCCATGTTAGGAGAAGTAGTGCACACAATGCCTTTCTCATCGCGATCCACCTACGGACATTGTGTGGAATACGGGCATTGGGGTCCTGTATGGATAGAAAGCATGTTCCCGCTCGGGGAGTCCGGAAACATTCTCATGGGTGGCGGAGGTCCTGAGTTTGACGAGCACTTTTTAAGCATGACACCGGTGTTCGACGACTTTTCTCACAGACCGTTCCCGCTCTTCCACTGATCTCCAAAGCCATGCAACAGTCTAAATGAAGCCCTGCCCGTAAAACGGCGGGGCATTTTTTTCTCTCGCGTTGAAAACAGCCTCACACCCAGCCTATCCCGGTAAAATCGCTTGGCGGGATTCCCCTTCGACACATCTCAGCCTCACTCGAGGCACACGCCGTTCCATCCTCCGTAGCAGGCTACTGCGGAGGACGGGCGCCAAAGCTATGGCGAGACAAGATGGCGGGGCCCCGATAGCGGGATCTACGCTATGCTTCAACAGGCAGAGGGCCACCTTTCCTCAAGCCTCGGGATCAAATTTGGTACCGACGACGTGGTACGCCCCCGTGCAGAAAGTTAAAAAATCCCTTTGACAAAACAGTTGATTTTCATTATTGACTCAAAACCATTAATTACCTATAATGAGCAGTTAATTTAAATAATTTAAAAGCTCAATTAACTATATATTACAATAGATTATACAATACTATTCATTGACATTATTTAACTATTTTATTAGACATATTAACTGATTTTAAATAATACGGCATGCCGTCAAACCGTGCTCTGCCCACGCCTGAACAAGGCCTGAGTGATCATTTATGCAAAAACACAGGCGTACCCTCCCCTTCATTCTAACTCCAATTTTTCGAATACTATCATGAACCTCTATTTATTAGCGATAATTATACTGGCCGGTCTTGCCGTTTTAAACCTGATGGTCGGTGTCAGCAATGATGCGGTTAACTTTTTGAACTCTTCCATAGGCTCCAGGGTGGCACCCCGCTATATTATAATGATCATTGCCAGCCTGGGAATACTCGTGGGTGTAACCTTTTCCAGCGGCCTAATGGAAGTCGCGAGGAAGGGCATATTTCACCCCGAATTCTTTCTAATGCCCGAATTGATCACCATTTTCCTTGCCGTAATGATTACCAATGTCCTCCTTTTAGACCTGTTCAATACCTTCGGCCTTCCGACATCCACGACCGTATCCATTGTATTTGCGCTTCTGGGGGCCGCAGTGGGCGTATCTCTGATCAAAATCCATATGGCGGGTGAGGGTTATGCCGCATTAATAAATTATATAAACACGGCCAAGGCCTTTGCGATTATTATGGGGATTCTCCTGTCGGTCGTGCTTGCTTTTTTCTTTGGCGCGGTTACCCAGTTTATAAGCCGCCTTTTGTTTACATTTGATTACAAAAAAAGGTTAAAGCGTTACAGCGGTCTCTGGGGGGGGATTGCACTTTCAGTGATAACCTATTTTATCCTTATAAAAGGTGCGAAAGGCACTTCCTTTCTCACGCCCGAGAGCGTTGCCTGGATTAAGACACATACCTGGACTATCCTGTCAGGTAATTTCTTGTTGTTTGCGGTCCTGTTTCAACTCTTAACGCTCTTTACTAAATTCAACATCCTAAAACCGATCGTGCTTATCGGGACTTTCGGACTTGCAATGTCTTTTGCCAGCAATGACCTTGTAAATTTCATCGGCGTTCCCCTGGCCGGTTTGGCCTCGTATCAGGTCGCCTCGGGGTCTGCTAATCCCCTGACAATAACAATGGAGGCCCTGCAAAAACCCATACAATCCAACACGTTTTTGCTGCTCATTGCCGGGGCAATAATGGTTGCCACATTGTTTTTGTCCAGGAAATCACGAACCGTCACTCAAACCGAATTGGGTTTAGGAAGGCAGAATGAAGGGGTTGAACGCTTTGGTTCGTCCATTCTGTCGCGTATTATTGTAGGCCAGGTATACGCAGTTTTAGAGTTTACAAAAAGGATTACACCCACATGGTTGAAAAAGAAAACCTTGGCCCGGCTCGACCCGAGTGAATACCCAACCACCCCTGCCTCAGACGGAAAGGCACCCTCTTTCGACCTTTTGCGGGCATCAGTGAACATGATCGTTGCAAGCGCAATTATATCATTCGCCACTTCATTGAAGCTTCCTCTTTCCACTACTTACGTGACATTTATGGTTTCAATGGGGACATCCTTATCCGACCAGGCCTGGGGAAGGGAAAGTGCTGTTTACAGAATAACCGGCGTGATAACCGTCATAGGGGGATGGTTTTTTACGGCGCTCGCCGCCTTTACCACGTCCCTTCTCTTTGCACTGGCTATTTATTTTCTCAAGCTTCCAGGCATTATCGGCCTGTTGCTTTTTACAGCATTCCTGATTTTTTCGACCTCCCGGTACCACCTCAAAAAGGAGAAAGAAAAAACGGCAATCGAGGCATTCAGTCTGAAAACAGTTACCGATGCCGATATTGCGATTCGAACCACCTTCGATCAGACCG
>CAZENC010000181.1:0-6372 GCA_964513115.1 uncultured Desulfobacteraceae bacterium
CATGCCCTTCGCCATCTGTAACTGATATCAGGTTGCCGTGTGTATCATAAGAGTAAGAGGTTACAACATTCCCTGGTTGTGTAATCTCAATCAGACGGTTTAGGGGATCATATATATATTCTGTTGTATGGCCCTCGTTATCGGACACGGAAGCGATGTTTCCTTCATTGTCATAGCCATACCCGGTAAAGGTGTCATCCGCATTTATTTCTTTATAAAGCCTGCCGGGTATTGCAGGGTGCTGGTAATCCCAGCGCTTCCCGTAGGTGCGTGTACCTGATGCCTCATGCTTGCTCATCTCAATTCTGTTTCCCTGGGCGTCATAATTGTAGGCGATGTAGTTGTTTTCCATATCCGTGATTCTTGTCAACCTGCCATAGTCCGTATCATAGCTGAAAGTCCTTGCAACAGTATCAGGATCGGTCACACTCTGGGGTTGGCCTGCCGTATTATAAATAATGCTGGTCGCGCTCCCGTCAGCATTATTGGTAATATTGGTAATCCTGCCCCTGCCGTCATAGGAAAATCCCTTTGATTGCCCGTTTACATCAGTTACCAGACCCACCTTTCCTGAAGCATCATAGCCTGAAAATGCTGTGCTTCCGATGACCGGCCTGGTAATGGAAAGAAGATCTCCAGTTATGGCATCATATGTAAACGATGTTGTGTCTTGATTTTCCGGCGACGGCCCATCAATGGAAAGTACCTGCCCCTTACTGTTATACGTAAATGTGGTGATGTATTCATGAGGGATGATACTTCCCGAGCTATTTTTTGTAAAACCCTGCTCAATGATCTGCGAAGGCAAGGGCATGGGGTTTTCATTGGGCACAGCATCATAATCGTCATCATAATCCCATACTGTCAACTTGTTCCCGCTACCTAAGACACTGACCTCGGTACGGGTAAGTGGCACATTAATATCCGGGTGGTATGTATAGGAAATCACCCTCTCATCAGGTGTACTCGTGGCTAATTTCACAGTCCCCGGATTGCCCCTTTCATCATAATTCTGGTACTGGTTTATTGTGCCACCTTTGTGTTCCACCTCAGTTAGTCTCATTCCCGTATCGTATTCCCATCTGATGGCATTGTTCTCGCTGTATGGAGCGCCGCCAATGCCTGTCATGGCAATTACCCTTTTGCGGCCATCTATGTATGTCAGCGTATAGGTGCGCAGGGTTCCATAGGCATCGGTCACATCTACCTGTGTTTCACTCACATAGCTGATACTTACACTCCTTCCTTCCACACAAAAGTTATTTATCACACGGTCCTGGGAATCGTAGGTAAAGCTCTTTAAAAGATGGTTCAGTTTGTTTCGTTTTTCGGTGAGGTTGTGCACGTCATTAGGGTCTGAATAGGTATAGTTAAACCCTGATCCGTCCGCATAGGTGACCGATATGAGGTTCTGGCTGGCATCGTAGCCGTAAGTGACCCAGATTCCGTCAGGGACTGCATTGGTGACAGGACCGGATATATGAGAAATTTTATTATCGCCATTATAATGAAACGTGAGTATGCGGCTGCTGGCCGTGTCCGTAACATTTTCCACGCGATCCTGAGTGTCATAGCCTATCTCAATCCGGTTTCCATTCCTGTCTTCTATGCACAGAAGATTTCCTGAATCTGAAAAACGATATTTTGTCCCGTCCAGTCTGTACCAGACATAACCACCGGGCTCTGTTTTGACATGAGTGCGTTCTTTAAATACACCTTTATAAACCCCGGCTGTCTCCTCCTGAAAGTAATGTGCCTTTCCTGTCTGATCAATAACCCTGGCATAGGTCTTTTCTCCTATGTCAAAGGCAGGTTCGAGGCGTACATCATAGGTTTGTGTCCAGCCATAGCCAATGGAACCCATTCTATCAGATCTGCTGTTGTAAAAGGCATTAAATGAAAGTCCTATACGATTCGGGGAAGCCATCGAAAGGTCAAAACGAGATTCCATGCCGTTACCGTTCAGGATCCTTACTGTCTTACCGACCAATCCTCCACCGCCCTCCTGTTCATCCGCACTAAGTCCATGATCTGTATCCTCAGGCGTAAGGACAACTGTCACCTGGACCGAATCCGTTGCTGTTCCACCGGGACCGGTGACCGTGATAGTATACGTTGTAGTCTCTGCAGGTGATACAGATGTGAATCCATTCACAGGCACATTTCCAATACCGTTATCTATGCTGGCAGAATCAGCATTGGTTGAGCTCCAACCAAGGGTGAAGGATTCCCCTGCAAGGATCGTTTCTGGATTGGCTGATATACTTACAGTAGGTTGAGGGTGGGTCACAGTGACAGTTACCGAATCCGTTGCCGTCCCGCCTGAGCCTGTGGCAGTAATGCTATATGTTGTAGTTTCCGAGGGCGAAACTGTAATGGATCCGTTTAAATTGACACTGCCGATACCGGGTTCGATAACACAGAAATCCGCATGGGTGGATGTCCACGTGAGCGTAGCTGGTTCACCTATCTGAATGGTCTCGGGTCCGGCGGTTATATTTACAGTGGGGTGCGGATTTGTCACAGTAACCGTAACGTTATCCGCGGCATTTCCTCCCGGACCAGTGACAGTAATAGTATATGTGGTGGTTTCTGTAGGCGAGACAGTGGTTGAGCCGTCCACATCAACACTTCCTATACCGGGCTCAATAACACAGGAACCGGCGTCGGTCGAATCCCACGTTAGGGTAGAGGACTGGCCGAACTGGATGCTTTCAGGATCCGCAGTTATGGCTACTGTAGGTGCGTCAGTATCATATGTATAGGCATCCGGGTCCGTGGTCTGGCCAAAGGAAGTTGCCACGGTGATGTCAACGGTGGGAGTGGTTTCTGGAGGTTTTTGCGGTGCCGGAAAGCTGATGCGGCGCGTGTTATGATACCGCACGCCCGTGACCTCAACCTCTCCAAAATAGACTCGAGTATCGGGTGCAAAATATGATCCGGTTATGGAAACCGTGTTTCCGCCTGAAGGAGGGCCGTGATTCGGGTTTATTTTGGTGATTTGCGGCCCGTAGGCTGCATAAGTATAAGCTTCAGAAAGGGTTGTGGAGCCATAGGGTGTGGTTACCGTTACATCACAGGACCCTTCGGCCCCGGGTGCTGTCTGGAACCGTGCGGCCTCGCTGTGATAAAAGCGGTCGAGCACGGCCTTTATACCGCCTAATGTCAATTCAATATCCTTTGAAAAATGGCTACCGTACACGGTTACATAGGTGCCTCCATATACGAAACCGTGTGCGGGAATAAGGGTGTTTATTACAGGCGGATCATTTGTATATACAAATGCATCCGTAAGGGTTGTTGATCCGTCTTCGTCCGAAACGGTTATATCTACGGGGCCGGGAACAGAAACGGCAGGAGTAAGGATCATCATTTTTGTATCGCTATAATACCGCTGTACATTGGCAGGTTCTGAATCCAATAGAACCGTCATTTCCTCTGAGAAGTTCTCTCCCACAATGGTAATCAGAGTACCACCTGATTTGGGGCCCTTTGCGGGAGTAAGGTAGTTGATAAAAGGCACACCTTCCGGGTTCTCTGGCGGTAATTCTTCAACATATTCGTAACACTTCTCAAGTATTGATGCCCCTCTTTCATTTTCCACGGACACATCAACCTTACCCGTATCATGTGCGAGCGTTCTTATACGGATGCGGCCTGAATGATAAAAGCGATCTATTGTGTGCTCTACATTATCAAGCTTTATAACCGTATTTCCGGTGAAATCATTGCCATAGATGTAAAGCTTCTGGTTGCCTGAGGTTAAGCCCTTAAGTGGATATACCCTCGTGATAGTGGGTTTTGCTTCGGTATACACAAAGCCGTTTTCCAGTATGGACTCTCCCTCATCTGTTATGACATGCACGTCAACTGCTCCGGGGATAGGGGATGATGCGGTCTTGACCCTCAGGGAATTTGAGGTGAGGACATTTATATCATTCTGCTCTATATCCCCGAAAAATACTGTTGTGCCGCTCTCCTTGAAATTTCTGCCCCTTACAGTCACATAAGTGTTTCCCTCAACAACACCGTTATTGGGCCAAAGGTAATTTGTGGTAGGGATTGTATCGAGATAGGTGAAGCTTCCGTAATTAGAGACAGAACCATTAGGCGTAATGGCGGTAACACTTACCAGTCCTGCATCATGGGCCGATGTGCGGACCCGCACAAGTGAGGTATTGCGAAACTTTGTTATTGCGGCGGGAGCCCCACCAAAATCAACAGCCATGTCACTGGTAAAATTATTGCCAAATATCCAGGTGGTTGATCCGCCTTCAGGGGAACCCTTGTTGGGGGATATGGTCGTTATTTCAGGAGGAGCGGTTGTATATGTGTATAGGTCATCAACCGTTGTGGTACCAGACCTTGAGGTCACGCTGACACTCACCGGTTCAGCATCTCCATGGGATGTGGTCAAAACACTTACAAGGTTGGAATCAAGAAGCTGCTTTTTCCCACCGGGAGAGGTTAAGGTCTCTAGCCCGGCAGGAGATCCCCCAAAATCCCATGTGTCAGACGCCCTGAAATTGCGGCCCCATATCTTGACCAGGGTCCCGCCCTGGGTGACGCCACTCTCAGGTGAGATTCTTGTGATTGCGGGCGGGTCATCCTGATAGGTAAAGCCGTTAGTGATTGTGTCTATTCCGTGAGTATTGGACGCTACCACATCCACAGTGCCTGTACTGTTGGGAGGCGTGTGGCATTTCATCCTGCGGGAGTGGTAAAACCGGCGGACAACGGATTCTTCTTCCCCAAATCTTACTGTCATATCAGAGGTAAAATGGCGGCCGTAAAAGTGTATCGATGTGTTTCCCTCTGTAACACCATTGTCAAGGTTAATTCGATTTAATGTGGGCTTTGAGTTTTTAAATATAAACGCAGAGGGAAATATATCCGTTCCCTCCGAATTGGTGGCGCTTACATCCACAGCACCTTCCGGCAGATGTTCGACTGTCAGGATATATGCTTTTGTGGAGTCTATAAATCGCTTAAAGATGACACGTTCGTTATCAAAACGAAATACCGTGTCTCTGGTAAAACCTGTCCCTATAATGCCCACATAACTGCCGCCCTCTGTGGGTCCTTCCGTTTGTGTAAGGGCTGTTATTGTGGTTGGAGCGGCATAGAGCATGCCTGGGAAGAGAAACAGGAAACAAAACAAAGATAATCGGAATATCTTTTTCAATCGTAGCTCCTTATGCTCGATACTGGATATTTGTCTGTGTTATGCGGTTAATTTATCCCATCTTTTGAAATTTCATTCAGGACGTCGGTGGCATCTGAATTTCCTATATCTCTAAGTGCTTGAACAATCAGAACTCTTGATGAACCTGTTGTTTTTTTGTATAAGTCTTTGAATTTTGGAACCGCTCTGACCTCTTTTATTTTGCCCAGAGCTATAATGGCACTATCCCTTAAATCCGGATCAGGATTATTTAGATAGGAAAAGAATTGCTGCGAACTTTCCATATCTTCAGAAGTTCCAAGAGAAAGAACAATCTGAGACTGCAGAAACCCGCTTTGGCCAAGGGAAAGCTCCTTTCTAAGGAACTCGTTCGCAGTTTCCGTTCCCATATACCCCAGGGCTTCATATCCTGCCATCCGCACGTCCTCATTTGTTTCAGGGTGGGTGCAGATATTGATAATGCCTTCAATCGACTTGCTGTCAGATCGAAGCCCGGCTATACGTATGGCGCTGATGAGTCTTGCCCTCCCTGTCCGGTTTTGATCTGACAGGTCGAGCAGGCCGTCTTCGAGCATAATCCTTATTTCTTTATTGATGCTATTATCCTGTTTTGAACCAAGCATGTGCTCGATACGATTCCGCTCAACTTTGGGCAATTCTGGATCTGTCAAGGCGTTTATAAGATCATTGACTTTTCTGTGTATACTCTCCGAGACTATTGCGTGGTTTGATTCTTCCGGGAAAGACATATGTTTTCGGCTTTTGATCTCATCAATTCCCGGATATAGTGTTGGGGTTTTTCGTATACCAGTGGAGGCTTTTTGTAAATCCGGCCGTGTAGATGGAACAGGAGACCTTGCGGGTCTATGTGTGTATATTAGGACAATAGCCAGTAGAATTACGGTCGTTATTGCAACTCCGCCCTTTGCTTCTCTATTCATTTCTTGATAACCTCGTAAAAAGTCGGTTTGCGCCTTTTTACTCGGCGGGGAAGGGCGTCCCCTCCCCCGCCATTTGAAGTAAATTCAAATGGTTCCACCCTCACCCCAGGCCGGAGCTTACCCGCCCTCGGCCTGTTGATGGACTTTTTACGAGTCCATCATTTCTTTTTATTCCGAAAAAATTGGGTTACTAGTTAAAAATAGTCTGAAAGGAAATATTTATGTCGTCACGCATAATTCTCTGCG
>CAZENC010000182.1:0-6348 GCA_964513115.1 uncultured Desulfobacteraceae bacterium
TTTGTTTATATCTTCAATCTCCTTGTGAAACTCCGGGGAAAACTGGTGCACCTTTACTCCTTTCTCAATAAGGTGATCTATTCCGCCATGGTCAACGGTGGGATTTTTATCTTCAATGCCAAACCATACCTCTGAAATTCTTGCATTGGCAATTCGCTCTGCACAGCTTACCTTAGGTGAGTTCCTGGCTCCTGGAGCGCAAGGTTCCAAGGTAGCGAAAAGCCAGCAGTCGGAAAGTTCCCTTTGACGGTTCTTTTTATCAAGCAGTGTATATTCAGCATGATCGCCTTCACGCAACTCCCCTCTGTAAGCGGTTTCAACTTTTCCGTCCGGAAATACAAGTACTGCCCCAACATGAGGACTTGGATCTTTTTTCTTCCTTTCAGGAATAGATTTCTTCATGACCTCAATAGCCAGTTTCATGTACTCCTTTGGATCTTTTCTTTGGCTTGTTGTTTTTGCCATTTATCTAATTATGTTTACTGTGCAATTACTTTTCGCTTGAAAATCATTAACAAACTTTTCATCATCACTAACAGAACGATCAGGATCATAAACTATAAAAAGTTTGTGTTTGCCTGTGGGATACTTGGTCAGGTCCGCAGAAATTCCTTCGGTGGCTTTACTTGGGGTTGTATTCCCTCTTAAATACTTAGCTTCAATAAATAAATCGTCTAAGGAATGATCGGGAACTGTATTAGCCGTAGCAAAACGTACAGACGGATATTCACGTTCATAATTATCTTTTTCCTTTTCAATAATTCCATGAATAGTATTATTCAATGCATTCTCATTATGTGGGCGATTATTATTTCCAAAAATGATCGGTAATGCCCTGTTTAGTTTGCTACAGATGTCCTGTACAAGTAATTCTACAGGTGTTTTCAGGTAATCTTTGTTGGCAATAATTTTTAGGAATGACTCATTAGGGCGCTTTTCAAAAGGTTTATCATACTTACTCCTCATTCGTTCCATTGCTATTTCAATTTGTTTACCATGTTTTTTGCACAATTCATATACCTTTTCCAGTCGTTCATTTTCATTTGTTCCTTCAATATAATCATCCAGATTTACCAATTCATCCAAAAGCTCAAATTGAAAAGATGTCTGATTTAATTGGGTAAACTGAAGGGCAAGCCGAACATAATCAATCAGTGTGGTTTTAACATTTCCCTCTGCTAACTCATCCTTTAAAAAATCAAAGTTGTAAATTCCCTGCTCATCATAGTCTTCAACTGATGAACTGTACATAGCGAATCGCCTATCAACACATTGGGAGCATTGGCCGCAATGTGAGTTTTGTGAGGTATTCTGAAAAGTTCTACTGCAGGAGACAGAGCTGCTAATCAAATTCTTTTCTCCAAGAGATGCTAACATTCTAACGACATCTGTTTTTGTCTTGAAGAGAAACGGGTGAAATATTTTCACTGGTTGTAATGGTGAAAAAAGTCCATAAAACCGTTCCAACAATCCCAATGTTTTGGGATGTGTCGTACGACTTGCCCGTGCGTTAATGAGATCCTGTCGTTTAGAAAAATTAATAGAAGTAATGCCATTTTCGTAAAAGTAGTATTCATTTTGAGAGAATGCACAAGTAAGTGCAAACGCGATAGAACCATATAGAAATGATCTTGTTCTTTGTGTTTCCTCTACGGCCCTTTCGCCTGTCAGATGACAGAAGAATTTGAAATGACGACAACGATTTCCATATTTATGATTAAGAGCTTCAATAAGCTGCTTTTGAGTCCGGGCTGATTCAGGTTGTTTTGATTGATGACTCACCAAGCAAATGTTTTCATCTGTATTTATTAATCTATCAACAACTCCAGTAAGGGAATCCAAACCGCCTGAAAATAGGATAATGCTTGTAGGTTTATCTGGTGGGATAATGAATTCTTCTCTATCAAAAAGGCTCATTGGAAGATCAACTCCCATATCCTGAAATGTGAACTCATAGTTCTTATCTCCTGACATGAATTTCAACGCATCTGAAAGGTAAGCTTGTACATCAGATCTATTCCAAAAAACAAAGTCTCTTACAGGAAATGCGAAATGAAATGAGCGATCCCATTTTTGATATTCTACTGCGTCTAAATTTCCCCTGTGGGTTTTTCTATCTGCAGCATAAATGTATGCGGCAATCTCCAATAAGTCTTTAATCCTATTTGGCAAATGGTAAACTGAGCCGACAAAGTCAGGAAGCTGGATGCTGACATTCTTTTCAGGATTACCGGGAGAATGATATAATTTAAGAGTAGATTTATTGGATTTCCTGTTGAGTTTTTTAGGAAACTTGGCTCCATTGCATAATACGATATGTAGAGGCTCCCCTGTCATTTCGTATTCTCCTCTCTAAGAAGTTCACCTTTCAGCTTTCCAAAGGCTATGTTGAGAAAACCTTGAATTTTTCTAGAAGAAGGTATTTCATCCTTGGTATTTTTATTGAACCAGCCAGCAGCAAATGATTGGGTGATTTTTGCAGTTTCAAAAGCATGTTTTGAAATTTCATCCAGATGATTTTGCAGTTCAACGTTGAAACGATTTCGGTTATCAAAACTGTTAATACTTGCTGAAGCGGCACGTTCAAGAAAATATTTCAAGTATCTCTCAGTGAATTTGGAGAAATAAAGACGAGAAAGCTCGCAAAAACCGCTCCCATCAGCCGAGTTTCGCCATACCTCAAATTGATCTTTATCTCCCGCAAAAAGATTCTCCTGAAAAGTCTGGTTCTTCTGGTACCATTCGCTTATGGCATCTATTGCAGCACTTTGGGCAAAAGTGGCATACTCATTGGATTCACTTTGCTTAGATACCCATTCATTGACAGCCTTGGCAATTTGCAGGGGGGTAACAGTCTCTGGCAATTTAATGCCTTGCTTGGCAAGAAACTCTGATGGATCTTGATGTTTTGCTGAAATGGAAAGTAAAACCAAAAACTGAAAAGCAGCTTGCACACCCTTGTCTCGCTCAATATCCTCAAAACGACTTTGTACATTCTTTAAGGTTTGCTGCGCTATTCTGGACACGTTGTTATCACTAGCCGAAAAAGAGCCCATGCTACCAACAACTGTTGACCAGCGTTTGGATTTTGGCAATATACCTATTCGTTCATGTCCCATTTTTAGCTACAGTGTTTTATTTCATTAAACAGTTTCAGTAGTTATTCTTCCAGATATCAGCATGGGTAAGAGGTTATCTCTAATTTCTATCAATGATTTTATCTCTTTTGATAGCGCTGTCATCTTTGTAAAAAAGGGCTTAGCAATACGATCAAATCCCTTCAGGATTTCAGCAGTTGGTAAGGCGAAATAGTAATTATTAAATGCTGTTATTTGCACTCTTTGTCTTCCAGATGAACCGACCATACTTTGAATACAATGATTTCTGACGCTTGTTTCTCTGGCCAGACAAGCAACTAGTGGAGTTTTTATTTCACCCTTTCCTCGCAGTACAATGAACTCGGTTGATCCAAAGGCAACCTCTTGTCCATTTAGGAAATCTATAATGCCAGTTTTACCATTTTCCAAACACGGAGTAATCCTCGCCAATAGAACATCACCCTGTTGAAATTTTGCTCCGCCACCTGTATATTTTTTATTTACATAATCATTAATAATGTAACCCTCTGTTGGCAGAGATTTCATGTCAACATGCTTTGCTAGTGAACCTTTTGACAACTTCAATGAAGGATTAATCTCCAAACAATCTTCAAGCGGTTTAACTCCCCACCCCTTCGGCACCCACATCTCCAACTCCCCGTTAAACTCAAACTCATTTGGAAACAATTCCTGAATATCTTTTGGTAAAGGCTTCCGTTTATCATCAAAATCTGATCTGCGCAGAGCTCTCTTCTGTAACGGTTCCGGAACATCATTTCCGGCAGCAATAGCATTATTAATAACAGGATCAAAATCCACAAACCAGCTTTTATAAACTGTCTGGGCCATTTGTTCCAGGGTCTGGTTCATCTTGCGGTTGAGTTCAATTTTGTCGTCAAGGGTTCCAAGGATTTGAGCTATTGAATTTTGCGTATCTGAAATTGGAGCAAATACTGGTATTCTTTTTAAATCAGATTGTGTAATTTTTGGTCTTGTCGATCCAGATACATAACTGTCAATATCAGCTACTTGAAGGGCATAACACAAAAATTTTGTATTGTTCCCATTCTTACCAGTAAGAATGTGTGCATGATTATTTACCCAAAATTTCCCATTTGCTAAAAATGCTAATGGGGTATTTTTAGTTCTTATATTGTCCCCATCCTCAGCCAGAAGAAGATATTCACCTTCAAAAATATAATCATCTATATAATCTGTAATTCCTGATGCTCCATAATAAGGGTAGGGACCAGCTTTTCGCTCGCTTTTTTTCACCGGAATTCTTTTTGAGTCATGAATCTCAACTAATTCCTCCAAAGGCTTTTTTACAAATTCTGTACTACTCATATCCTAATTTTGAGAGATTATTGAGTATCTCATCGTCTAAATCAGATGACTCTTGAATTTGTTTTTTTAGTAAACCAGATAGTTTCAGCATCTTTTCTTCAAAAGGCAATCCATCGTCCACTATTTCAACAGCGCCAACATATCTTCCGGGTGTTAGAACATAATCGTTCTTTTTAATTACCTCAATTTTTTCAGATTTTGAAAGTCCAGGGTTGTCTTTGTAAACCCCATCCTTTTCCTCTCCACGCCATGAATGGTACGTTTTGCATATCTCAGCTATATCGTCATCTGTAAGTGCTTTATGGGTCCTGTCAGTCATCTGTCCCATATTCCGGGCATCGATAAACAACGTCTCTCCCTGGCGGTTCCTGAAACCCTGTTTGCTATCTTCTTTTTTGCTTTTAGCAATGAACCACAGACATACTGGTATCGGAGTCGTATAGAACAGCTGCCCGGGAAGTGCAATCATACAATCCACCAGGTCATTTTCAACAAGCTTTTTACGGATTTCTCCTTCACCCCTGGTATTGGAACTCATAGATCCATTTGCCAAAACAAAGCCAGCTACTCCATTTTCGGATAGTTTTGAGATCATGTGCAATATCCAACCGTAATTTCCATTTCCGGTTGGTGGAACCTGGTAGCCATCCCATCGTGGGTCATCAACAAGTTCATCTTCCGCTCTCCAGTCATCCTGATTAAAAGGCGGATTTGCCATTATGTAATCAGCTTTCAAATCTGGATGCAGATCTTTAAAAAAGGTATCCGCCGGCACTTCTCCCAGGTTTCCGGAAATACCCCTGATGGCCAAGTTCATTTTGGCCAGCTTATAGGTAGTGGCTGTATTTTCCTGTCCGTAAATACTTATATCCTTTTTGTTCCCGTTATGGCTTTCCACGAATTTTATGGATTGAACAAACATGCCGCCTGATCCACAACAGGGATCATAGATTTTACCCTTGTAGGGTTCAAGCATTTCAGCAATCAGGTTTACCACGCATTTAGGGGTATAAAATTCGCCGCCCCCTTTTCCCTCAGCAGCAGCAAACCGACCCAGGAAATATTCATAAACCCGACCAACAATATCTTCCTGCTTGTCTGCTATTGTATCAATGTTGTTAATGGTATCGAGCAAGGATGCCAACTTACTTGAGTCCAATCCCAACCTGGAAAAATAATTATCTGGCAGGGCTCCTTTCAATGCCGGATTGTTCTTTTCAACGGTATTAAGTGCTGTATCTATTTTTAGGGCAATATCATCCTGTTTGGCATTCGCCATAATATAATCCCATCTTGCTTTTTCAGGCAGGAAGAAGACATTCTTCATGGTGTAGAATTCCGTCATTTCCAAAAACTTCTGCTTGCCCTCTGTAATAATTTCCTGTCGCCGCTCTTCAAACTTATCACTGGCAAACTTAAGGAAGATCAATCCCAGCACTACATGTTTGTATTCGGAGCTTTCCACTGTACCCCGAAGTTTTATTGCCGAGTTCCAAAGCGCCTCTTCCATTGAGTTTCCGTTCCCGTTCTTCTTCGCCATGCTATTGTTTAATTAGTTCATCAAGCGTTATTTCCAGTCCGGCTGTGATCTTTATCAGGGTATCCATGCGTGGATTCATAACGAGTCCAGCCTCAATCTTCGCCAGCGTAGTGTAAGGGATGTCTGCTTTCTTGGCAAGGGCATCCTGTGTCATACTCTTCTCCTTCCGCCAGTGCTTAATTCGTTTACCAATGTCAACCTTCATATTCTTCCTTTTTTTGATGGTAATTTGACGAATTCAATCCATGACTACCAAAATTAGTAAAAGTTCAAGATTGTTGCAAGTATATGAAGGTCAAAGACTCCAGAAAAAAATAGCCGGAATGAACTTAATCACTCCGGCCGCCATATTTAGTGCAGTTG
>CAZENC010000183.1:0-6333 GCA_964513115.1 uncultured Desulfobacteraceae bacterium
CAAAAATCGACGAGCAGGTTGCTGCGGAGATTGAGACGCGGATAAAGTATGAGGGGTATATTGATCGTCAAGAGCGTGAGGTTAATAAATTAAGACAAATGGAAGATATGCGGCTTCCCGAGGCCATTGATTACCAAAAGGTCCACGGGCTCACCACAGAAGTAAGGGAGAAACTGGGCAGGGTAAGGCCCATTTCTTTAGGCCAGGCTTCACGTATATCCGGTGTTACGCCTGCCGCACTCATGGCCGTTCAGGTCTTTTTGAAAAGCAAGGAGACAGGAACAATGCGGAAGCCGGGAATGTGATTATTTGCATTTAAGTCGATTGCCAATGGTGTATTTATTATGGAAACGAATCATCCTGTTACCAGAAGAGCAGCCCTGAAAAGCCTGCTCCAGATATCCGGGACCCTGGCCGTTTCCGCCTTTAGTGGAGGTCCCTTGTGTGGCCTTGGTTCGGTCTGGGCCAAAACTGCAAAGAAGGGGTTTATTGTTGAAGGTCTCGGTCAAAAAGAGGAGTACTCTGTCAAGGAATTGACCAGAAAGGTTTTTGAGGCCGTAGGAGGGATAAATCGATTTATCTCAAAGGGAGATGTGGTGGTGATCAAACCCAATATATCCTGGGCCAGGCGCCCAGATCTAGCCGCATCAACCAACCCCGAAGTCCTGGAAGCGGTCATTGAGCTTTGCTATGAGGCTGAGGCCAAAAAAGTCAGGATCGCCGACAATACGATTCACAATGCACGGAGATGTTTCACGCTTACGGGTGCGGGATTGGTGGCAAAAAGGACTAATGCGGACCTGGTCTATCCCAGATCGTCCCTTATGAAAAACATGAAGATTCATGGCCACCGTCTGGATGTCTGGCCTGTATTTGTCCCACTGGTTGAGGCTGACAAGGTAATCAACCTGCCGGTAGCCAAGAATCATGGGTTGAGCACCCTGACCCTTGGTATAAAAAACTGGATAGGAGGTGTCGGCGGCAGAAGATTTGCCCTTCACCAGGATATACACCAGAGCATTGTTGATCTTGCCCAGTTCTTCAATCCCACTCTGACACTGATCGATGCCGTCAGGGTCATGACAAAAAATGGTCCTTCCGGTGGAAGCATATCGGATGTTGCCGTCAAAAATACCCTGATATTAAGCAATGACCAGGTTGCTGCGGATGCCTTGGCCGCGAGGCTCTTTTCCTATAGCCCAGAGGAACTGGGTTTTATCAGATTAGGAAAAAAGTGGGGTCTCGGCACCTATGACTTCCAGCAACTGGATCATAAAAAGGTGATCCTTTGAAGGCAAAACATTTGGTTTGGATAAGAAGAATAAGCCAAACCTTTTTCCTGTTCTTCTTTGTTTTCCTCCTGGTGGAAAGTCGCCTTCCCCTGGATATCTTCCTGGACTATTCACTGGTTTTCTCATCTGACCTGGATCTCAAGATAGACCAGCCTGTAACCTTTTTCTTTCAACTTGATCCCTTGATTTGGCTCTCATCTCTAATATCGGGACATACGCTAATCAAGGGATTCTGGTGGGGGCTCGGCCTGCTCCTCGTGACCCTTTTTTTGGGCAGGATCTTCTGTGGTTTTATCTGTCCATTGGGCACAATCCACCATGTGATAAGCTGGTTTAAACCGGCACTCAAAGGAGAGAGGATGGTACAGGCCAATCAAAAGGCCCCCAGCCAGAGAATTAAGTATTTCCTTGTTATCGCCCTTCTTTTGGGAGCCTTCATAGGCCTCAATTTTATAGGATTGATGGACCCTATATCTCTGCTCTTTCGCTCCCTTGCCCTGGCTGTTGTCCCTGGCTTAGGGACGGGGACAAGGGAGATGTTTGGTTGGATGGCCAACAGCGATATAAAAATCCTAAACCAATTGAGTTATGGGGGAGAGGTTCTGGTATCACCTGTCTTTGGTTATGGTTATGAATCATATCGAACGGCCTGGTTTATCGGGCTGATTTTTTTAGTTGTCCTGTTTTTAAACAGGTTCAGACCACGCTTCTGGTGCCGAGTTTTGTGCCCTTTAGGGGCTTTGTTAGGGATATTTTCTAGGTTCAGTATCCTGAGACTTGAGAAGGATCATAAGAAATGCACATACTGTAAATCGTGCGCCGAGAACTGCCAGGGGGCTTCTTCACCCATGCCCGGCCAGGAATGGGACAATGCTGAGTGTTTGATGTGTTTTAATTGCTTTGATTCATGCCCGGAAGGGGCCCTGTCCTTTCGATTCAGATGGCCTCCCTTACCGAACAGAAAACCGGATATGGGCAGGCGAGCGGTACTCACAGGTTTACTCGCAGGGATTTCTCTGCCTCTTTTAGGAAGAGTGGATGGCCGGGTGCATAAAATCCCAGATCCCCGTTTGATCAGACCCCCCGGAGCTCTACCGGAAAAAGATTTTCTCAGGCTCTGCCAGAGATGTGGACTCTGCATGAAGGTATGTCCCACTAATGTAATCAACCCTGCTCTCGCAGAGGCTGGAATGGCAGGATTTTGGTCACCTCATCTTGTGATGGCCCTGGGATACTGTGAATATACCTGCACCCTATGTGGAAGTGTTTGCCCTACGGGGGCCATAAGGCAAATTTCGGTCAAGGAGAAGATTGAACAGCCTATCAAGATTGGTTCCGCCTATGTGGACAGGGGGAGATGCCTTCCCTGGTCAGGAAACGGCCCTTGTATCGTATGCGAAGAGCACTGTCCCACATCCCCAAAGGCCATTTATTTTCAGAAAGAGGTTGTGAAAGGACCTAATGGCAAGGGGACTGCCATTAAGCTGCCGTATGTGGATCTCAAAAAATGCATTGGTTGCGGCATATGTGAGTACAAGTGCCCGGTCAAAGGGCTGCCTGCTATAAGGGTTATATCCGCTGGGGAGTCACGATCATTGGAAAACCGGATTCTTCTTTAAGTAGTTACGGGACAAGCCATACGGCGCAATTTGAAGCTTTGTTCACTATATATCTTGAAACACTACCCATAAAAAAAGAATCGCTCATACCTCTTCTGCCAACCACTATAATTCCGTACTTTCCCTTTTTTGCTGCATCAACAATTGCCTTGCCGATGTTTATGGTGCTTTTAACTTCTTTAATGCTGATCTGTTTTTCATTGATGCCGGCTGCCTTAAACCTCTGCTGGGCGTGGGTATAGAAATCGTCAACACATTGTTTATCCCCACGGGCAATCACTTCATCAACGATTTCACCTTCTTTATCGAAATCAATGGTACAATAATTTCTAAGCGTTGGGGTTACATGTAAGAGTGTCAAATCCACATCTGGATTGGCTCCGACCATAAAGCTTATATGATCCACTGCATCGAGGGAACTTTCAGATCCATCAATGGCAACCATAATTTTGGAGGATGTTACTTTTCCGTCAACGGCCCAGATGGGAATAACACTGGCATGTTCAAACACAGCGTTGGCAACGCTTCCAACAAAAGCTTCCTGCAATCGAGAAGTCCCCCTTCGGCCCAATACAATGGCATCAGGAAGCAGGTTTTTGGCATAAAGCAATATATCTTTTGCCGCCCCCATGGCTTTGGGCTGCGTTACCACATCAATTGATTTTTCATCAACGCCCTTTTTAATCATCTGGGACTTGTAGTTTTCAAGGAGTTCTTTTGATGCATTCTCATTCTTGGCAATGACTTTCTTTAGCGCTGCACTCGCCTTGGCGTCTCTTTTTGAATCGTGCAGGAGATAGTCTGAAATTGTGGGTTGCACATTGAAAATGATAAATGAAAGATCAGTAATAATCTCTTTCATCTGAGCGGCATATTCGATCGACTTTTTTGAATAGGTAGAATCATCGACGGCAATTAAAATTCTTTTTTTCAAAGCAAATCCTCCTTTGTTTTCTGCGATCAAAGAACTTCATAGGTCTTGGAATCGCCCATTATTCGGATTTTAAAAGATTCTTTTGAAATTTTCAAGGGATGCTATGGCAACAGTCTGAAATTTTTAGTTGATAGAAGTCCCATTTTGCGGAAGGAAATATAGATGAGTTTGACTTGTGTGTCAATGTTAAAGCAATATCCCTGATCCAACATCAAGGCATCATCTGGTGCGTTACCTTCGATCGCTCCTCCTTGCAGCGTATTGCTCTCATACGCCTCAGTCGTCGCTCCTCGGCGCCTTGCATCTAATACCTTGCTGTTGGATCAGAAATCATTATGCAGTGGTCTTTGATTCTGCCACCATAAAAATCAGGGGTATTTTTGGGGCTCTTTATGATCCCGTTTTTTCATTATAACAAATTATTTTACGCCACTTTTCCTTTTCGACTTTTCACGATTTCGATAAGCTTTTTGTTTGCCGCTTGGGACAAGCCAAAGCCGGGCAATTCATCTATTAAGTCCTCTATCTTGCCGTAGCCGTCAAGATACCCGTTCACGCGGGCTGCTGCCGTGGAATTTACAAAATTCTCTGTCGAGGAGTACATGGCGCTGAACTCCATCATAAGGTTTCGCTCCGATCGGAGCCGGTACTTCTGATGATAGCCCTCTGCCAAATAAAAATTTGTGAAAGGAAGGATCTCCGTAAAAATCCTTCTTTTGGTCCTGGTTGCCTCAAGCTCCATTGACTCAATCGCGAGCCTTTTTTGCTCGTCGTTGTGGAAGAATATGATGGACATATATTGTCTCGACAACGACGGAGCATAAGGCTTGTGACTATCCCAGAATACATCAAGCAGCTTCTCGAATGAGATCATGGCAGGGTCGTAGTCCACTTGAATGGACTCTGTGTGGTTGCCCAGACTGTGATAAGTGGGATTATTCTTGGTTCCCCCTGCGTATCCTACACGGGTCCTAACAACGCCCCTTATACTCCCGAACCGGGAGTCCGGTCCCCAGAATCAGCCCAGGGCAAAAGTAGCTGTCTTTATCTCGGCCGGCACTGAAGCATCTATTGGCTGCTTGGCCATGAATGCCGTGGAATTCTTTTTTATCACGGACATACTTTCCCTCTCTTTTATTCCCCCCGCGGGTTTACAAGCATGAAGAAATAGAACAAGGCCCAAAAGGACAAAAATCATTCCAGCTACTGAAATTCGCCTGCCCAAATCCAGATGCGCCAGGGCCGACCGATCTCGACTTAGAGAAAGGTATATGTGGTTTTTCATTCATCACCTCACGGTAAGAGCAGAGGCCGAAGGGCCCCTGCTATTTTCTTAGTGCTCGATTAGGGCCCTATTTTTCTTCAAAGAGTTTTATATACTCCCCGTATCCTTTCTTTTCTAGGTCCTCTTTGGGAATAAAATTTAGGGCCGCCGAATTAATGCAATAGCGAAGTCCGGTCGGTTCAGGTCCGTCGGAAAAAACATGGCCGAGATGAGAATCGCCATGTTTACTCCTTACTTCGGTTCGGGTCGTAAAAAAGCTCCTGTCCGCTTTTTCGACAATGTTGCCCGGTTCGAGTGGCTTTGTAAAACTCGGCCATCCTGTCCCCGATTTAAATTTGTCGAGGGAACTGAACAAAGGCTCATCGGAAACCACATCCACGTAAATCCCCTGCTTTTTGTTATCCCAGTACTCATTCTTAAACGGGCGTTCTGTTCCATTTTTTTGGGTGACCTCATACTGCAAAGGGGTCAGTTTTTTCTTCAAGGTTTCGTTGTCCGGCCTTGTATATTTTCGGTCAAAATCAGACTTTGTTTTGTCCATTTGAATTTGCTGGTCTCCTTTGTTCATTTTGTCTGCATTTCCCTGTTGGGAAGAATATATCGTTTGGCCTACAGTGAATAATGCGATAAGTAATATCACCAATATAAATGAAATCTTCATTGTCATCACCTCCTCTAAACAAATGAAAAAAGCCTTTGAAGGCAGGATTTTTCAACCTTTACCCATTTCTTTTATCCTTTAACTTAAGATAAGCACTGATTTTGAGAATTGAATAAAGAAAATATAAAGATGTGATAAATCCTTCAAAAACACCTTATGTGAATGAATATTCAAACTTGACGGTGGATTTGGGTGGTTTAAGCCGGATTGACAAAGTTCTATTCCCTATGTCAAAATTGCATTACTATCACATAAACACCAATATGGAGCCTTCTCAAAAACGAAATATGGAGATCCTTCCGCAGGATAGTCGGAAATACGCGTGATGGATTTTCAAATAAAGGAAGATGTCATGCGCAGCTTTTCTAAACAGATTGTCTTAGGGGTTTTGCTTTTGCTCCTTTCCGCCGTAGCTTATACAATTCACTATTCCATCTTCCGGGATGCTCATCACATCTTCATATATATGATCGGGGATATTGCCTTCGTATTTATCGAAGTGCTCCTGGTAACCATTATTATTCACCAGGTATTAGAAGACC
>CAZENC010000184.1:0-6314 GCA_964513115.1 uncultured Desulfobacteraceae bacterium
TTGTAGAACCGGGATCCGTTATACGCATGGTTTACGGTCCACCGAAGTCCTTCAAGCTGCAGTTCCTTCAGCTCATCCATACTTGCCACTGTGGGCATAAACGTCTTTGTCATTGATTCTTTCACCTCTGCCAAAAGCAAATGAAATGTCACCTACCTAAGTATCATGTCCTATAAGTAAATTGGATAAATCAATCAGACTGTTTAATCGTTTTTCTTGTTTTTAAAATGATAAATTCTAAGCACGAAATACGAAATTCGAAACAATATCTAATGACAAAAATTAAAATGTCTTAAACAACATGCCTTGTCCCTTGTGCCTCCATTTTTCTTCTTTTTGTCATTGAAATATTAGATATTCGGATTTGTTTCGGATTTCGATATTAGATATTCGGATTTAAAATTTTAAACGCATTTTTTCGAGATACAAAACTTGGCTAAATTATTTAAGTTATTTCTGTGACGCAACATTAGCTGTTGGTCGATTTCGTCCTTTTTCGACCCAATCATGACTACCGCCAACTATTATTAGTTTAATGTGCCATATTTGGTATAATTAATACTATTTGCGGGAAAATAATTAATATAATAATACAGACAATACAGGCCGCTAGAAAAAAACTTACGCTTTTAAAAATTGTGGCAAGCTCTATTTCTGGAGCTAACGCTTTTACCACGTAGATATTGACGCCAACCGGCGGGGTAATTGCTCCCATTGTCGTCACCATGGTCAATATTATGGAGTACCATATTGGATCAAAACCAAGGGCCATGCCTAAGGGAAAAAATATCGGGATTGTAAGTACAAGAAACCCCAAGGAGTCCACAAAACAGCCACCAATGAGGTAGATCGCCAGCACAAATGCCAAAATGACATAAGGAGAGACCGGAAGCCCGGATGCAAAATCCGCAATCATGAAGGGCAGCCTTGTGACGGCTAAAAAATGACCAAAAATTATAGCGCCTGTAACGAGGAAAAAGACCATACATGATATCTTCAACGTGTCCACCATTGAACTGATAAAGCCCTTCCATGTTAGCCTACGTGTTACGAGAACTACAACGAGTGCAAAAAAAACACCTACGGCACCCGCTTCGGTAGGTGTGAAGAAACCGGCGTAAAGACCTCCAATAACTAAAACGAATATGGCTACCGCTTCGATGACCCCTGTAAGGGATTTTATCTTTTCACTAAAATTTGTCTTTGGTCCTGCCGGGCCATACTTAGGATTGATCCGGCAAAGGACAAAGATGGTGAGCACAAAAAGAATCCCCAAAATGATGGCGGGGAGAATACCGCCAAGGAAGAGTTTGATAATGGATTGCTCTGTTTGTAAACCGATAACGATGAGTACTACACTGGGAGGCATAACCGTCCCCAGGGTACCTCCGGTGACGATAGTGCCGCTGCTTAACATGTTATCATATTTATATTTTTGCATCTGCGGCAGGGCTACTTTCCCCATGGTAGCAGCAGTAGCGGTATTGGATCCACAAATTGCAGCAAAAAGCTCATCAGCGCCTATTGTGGCAATGGCCAGCCCTCCGCGCCAATGACCGAACCACTTGTAAGCCGTATTGTAAAGCCTGTCTGCGATACCCGAGTTGAATGCGAGATATCCCAGAAATATAAAAAGGGGTACAACTGTGAGGCCGTAACTGGAAAATGTTGACCAGATGCCATTTCCAACCATGTTGATCGCTGCCGGGAAGGAGACCACATACCAAAATCCGCAGAAACCAACGACGGCCATAGCAAAGCCAACAGGCATGCCAAGAAGGAATAGGACCAGAAGGAGGACTATGATTCCAATAATTCCGACCAGCGTCAAACTCAATTTTCATCCCCCGTTTTTCGAAATAAAGATCCCAATAGATCGGTCAAAAAAACCAGGGAGAGGGCAGCGCATCCTAATGCGACACCGTAGGTGAAAGGATAATAGACGATACGCAGTGTTTCCGTGATTTCCCCAGTCGTTAGCAGGGTCGTAGCATACCTGGCGATCTGCCATGACACAATTGCGAAGAAAACCATACAGATAAAGCGATTGATATCATTTAAGATATTCTGGGTCTTTTTTGAGAACCCCAATACCACTATATCTACTGCAATATGACCCCGCCTGATCTGGGTGTAGCCCAGGGCAAACGCCGTCATAACGGCACCAAAATATCCCATCAATTCAAATGTCCCGATGACCGGTATCCAGACAATGCGCAAAAATATGTTTGCACAGGTCAAACAAATCATTGCTGCCAGCAAACAACCGGCTATCCAGATAAGGACCTGATTTAAGTAGTGGGTTATTTTGTCCAGTACAGCCATATCATTCCCCAATGTCCTTATATTGCGTATCGCCAGTAAGCATCAATTCCAAACTAGTGCCTTGTATGGCAAATTCGCATACTTAAATCATTTAGTCTGTAAGCCTTTGTATAGCCCGCATTTGTATCGAGGCTTAAGCCTGCCCGCCGGACCCGCCAACCAGAAGGCGGACAAGCGGCAGGCGGGGTTCAAGGCGCAAGGCGCGAGGACAGTGAAATGTATGCTATCTTTCTGTTCCTTGGCCCTTATGCCTTCGGCCTTTTGCCATTTCAATGGTTCTCTGGCCTTTTTCTGTCATAAGGCATGTTTGGTTCCGCAATATATGATACGGACTACTAGTACAATATAATAAATGGCTGCGGATTTTGGATCTTAATAAAATATGCACGACCCGCAATCCGCAACCCGTCAAGTGCCCCTAATTGAGCAAAAGCCCAATTAAAAAGCCCTCAGCGATAAATTATTGACCGGCATACATTGCCCCAAAGGCCTTTATATCACTTACAATAGCCTCTGCTGGTAGCCCTTTTGCTTTTGCGCCTTCAATCCATTTACCCGTAATCGGTTCAAGCAGTTTGTCCCACTTGGCCTTTTCCCCACTTGAGAGTACGGTAATTTCAATGTTATGGTTCTTTTTTGACCATGCAATTGAGTCATTTACATGATTATCCATGTAGACTCCTGTCCACACTGCCTGCTGTGGGCCAAGCTCTTCCATGACCTTCTGAACGTCCTTAGGTAATTTATTCCACGAATTCATGTTCATGACCACGGCAAAGGGATAGACCGGTCCATTTAACATTGTTACATACTTGCACATTTCCGCATACTTGAAATCTTTGAGAGTCTCCAGGGAAGACGCTGCACCCTTCACAACCCCCTTCTGAAGTGCTTCCGGAGTTTGTGACTGTGGCATACCAACCGCAGTTGCACCCAGTGCCTTCAAAACCTGGGCAACCCCTCCTGAAGCCCTCAACTGCAGGCCCTTAAGATCGTCTAAATTCCTTACAGGAACTTTGGCATAGATGTTTGCCGGCGCACAGGTGAACATGGTAAGGACCTTTACTTTCGCAAATCCTTCCGGCTTATATTTGTTATAAAGATCCCACAGCGTAAGGCTTGCCACGGTCGCATTTGGAAACCCAACGGGTAGAGCAGTGGCGTTTGTAACAACAAATCTGCCAGGCTGGTATGCCATGCACAGACAGCCTATGTCGGCAGTTCCTGCAATAACGCCGTCCATTATCGCCTTGGCCTTAAGCAGGGTCCCCCCCGGGAATGTCTTAATGTCGACTTTCCCATTGGTGCGCTTTTCGACCTCTTTTTTCCACCTCTCCATCTGAACACATGGGAAGGTTGGAGCAGGTGGGAAGTTGGCATAATTCAGTTGGATTGGTGCTGCCGCGGCTGGCGCTGGCATCCACGTTAGTGCAAAAACTGTTGCTAAAAAAATCCCGGCCAGTATAAATCCTATTTTTCGTCTCATGTCTCAGACCTCCTTATTAATGGAAAACTCGTTAACTTCATTATTAAGATAAATTCTCCATTCACCCCCTTTCTCTCTAATCTCTCTAACCGAAGCTCCTAATGTTTTGTTGTTTATTAAATCCGCGCTCCTAATTCAAAAAATGCTCGGCTCCACATATTCCCCGTATACATCCCTGAAAACGTTTGCCATTTCCCCTACGGTTGCATAGCACTTGCAGCACTCAACCAAACAAGGCATAACATTTTTCTTTTCCCTTGCGGTCTTTTCAAGCGCCTTCAGGGATTCGGTTACGGCCTTATTGTCCCTGTCACTTTTCAACTCCTTAAGCCGGTCGATCTGCAATCGCTCCCATTCCTCATTGTGTTCATGGAGCTCCACCTCCATGTCAACACCTTCGGTGTATTTGTTCACACCTACCTTTGTAACCTTTCCCTCCTGAATGTTTTTCTCAAACTCGTATGCCTGTCTCGCCACTTCTCTCTGCACATACCCCGAGGAAACAGCCTCCACCATACCGCCGGCTTTTTCTACTTTTGTCACCTCTTCCAGTATCTTTTCTTCCATCTCCTTTGTCAGGGTCTCAATAAAGTACGAACCTGCCAAGGGATCCACGGTGTCCCTGAGCCCGATTTCATCCATAAGTATTTGAAAGGTCCTCAAGGATAACAGGGCCGCCCTTTCCGTCGGGATGGTATAAGCCTCGTCAAATGAACACAGGGCCGTGGTCTGTGCTCCGGATAGTGCTGCTCCAAGCGCATAGTAGGCACCACGCATGATATTATTTTCCGGTTGCTGCTTGGTCATGCCTGAGCCTCCTCCTCCGAAAATTCCCCGGAGAAAAAGGGCTTTTTTGTTCTGGACATCATATCTTTCCCGGAGAAGCTTTGCCCACAGTTTGCGGGCGGCCCGAAACTTGGCCACGGTCTCCCATAGATTGCCGTATATGTTCAGGTTGAAAGAAAATCTTCCCACAAAATCCTCTACCTTGAACCCGCGGGCAACTACATTATCAATATAGGCAAAGGCAATCATCAATGCGTAAGAAATTTCCTGGGCCGGTGAACATCCCGACTCCCTGATGTGGTAACCTGCCACTGAAACCGGATTGCACCTGGGCAACTCCTTCATGGAGTATTCTATGGTATCGCCAATGAGTCTTACCGCCGGCTCTACAGGATAAATCCAGGCGCCACGACCAACGATTTCCTTAAGGATATCGTTCTGCGGGGTAGCTGATATTTCTTCCTTTTTGTATCCGAATTTTTCAGCCACCGCCTGATACATGGCTAACATAACGGAGGCTACGGCGTTAATCGTCAGTCCGGTCCCTATACGGTTAAGCTGGATATCCTTGAACGCCATCTCAAAATCCTTCAGTGAATCGATTGCCATACCCACGCGCCCCACTTCACCTTCGGCCATGGGATCATCAGAGTCATAACCCATCTGGGTAGGCAGGTCGAATGCCACGTTAAGCCCGGTTTGCCCATGAGAAATCATTAGTTTGAATCTTTCATTTGTCTCTTCGGGTGTGCCAAATCCGGTGTACTGGCGGGTGGTCCAGTTTCTACTCCTGAAACCAAGAGGGTGAATGGCACGTGTAAAAGGAAATTCGCCGGGATTCGCGAGGTCCTTATCATAATCAAACCCCACTCTTTCAAGGTCATCCGGGGTATAAACAGGCTTGACCTTTATGCCCGACTGGAGGATGACTTCCTTTATGGCATCTTTTTCATCTTTTATGTAAGTAGCTACTCCCATAAGCACCTCGCATGTCTTAATTTGATGCGTTTTTTATAATAAAATGGACTATGTCCTGGAAAGAACTCCCACCGGGAAAGATCGCGTTGACCCCTATGTCTTTTAGAGTGGAGACATCTCTGTTGGGGATCACGCCTCCCACAACGACCAATTTATCCCCTATATCCTGCTCCTTAACCATTCCCATGAGTTTCCTGCAGATCGGGATATGGGCGCCGGACATAATGGAAAGACCGATAACATCGACATCCTCCTGGATGGCCTGGTTTACTATGCTGAGCACCGTTTGGTGAAGTCCGGTGTAAATTACTTCCATCCCGGCCTCCCTCATTGCATGTGCAACTACTTTGGCTCCCCTGTCGTGCCCATCCAAACCGGGCTTGGCCAAAAGCACCCTTATTTTCCTTTCTCCCATATATTTTCACTCCCCTGACTCAATATATGCAGCCTTCAGTAAAACATTTTTATAGTAATTCCTGGCCGTTCCTTTGCATGATTGCGAGATTTACGTTAAGGCTCAAGGCCTTTACCTAATGCATTACGCCTTGTGCCTTAAGCCGAATGATTCCATAAAGCCAATGCGATACTCTCCCGATTTGGAAAAAACACGAGATTCATTTTGTGGAAAAGTATAGCAAATATAATAGTCCCTATTTCATATCCTGTATATCAAATTCCCTTAGCACAACCTCCTGTCCCCTCAAGATATGCTCCTTGACCAGACTTTCTACTCTGTCCG
>CAZENC010000185.1:0-6226 GCA_964513115.1 uncultured Desulfobacteraceae bacterium
AAGGAGGGGAAAGAGATCGATCCCTAGACTTTTTTATAAGGAGGAGTTATGAAAACAATTCGACATATTGGCTCGCTGGCATTCGTTTTAGGCCTCTTCACAGCAATATTTGTCGGAACACCATGGTACATGATCGTTGCCGATGATCCGGTCGTGCCCTGGTGGCTCAGGATAGCGGTGTTCTGTCTTTTGGGCGGTATCCTTGTGGTCCTGCTGACAGTGGCCCTCGAACAGTGGAAAAACAAGACATCAGGAGATGGGCTCCCGCTTACTGAGTCTGACCCTAAGGTTTTGCTATTGAATTCGGCAGAAATACCAGCACGGGAGATCACGGAGATTCTCGGTCTTGTGCAAGGACACACGGTATATGCCATCTGGCTTGGAAAAGATCTATCGGCCATTGTCAGGTTGATCCTCGGCGGCGAACTGACTGAATACACAGAGATGATGGGAAGGGCTCGGGCAACAGCTACTAACAGGATGATAGCCGAGGCTGCAGAGATGAGGGCGGATGCGATAATCAATGCTCGCTATATGACTACGAGCGTTGTGGGAAGTGCGGCTGAGCTTTTAGTTTACGGCACAGCTGTCAGGCTCAGCGAATAGCTCGCTTTCCGGGAATATATTTACACCGCGTAAGATTGCAGCCTTATGCCGACCAAAGAACCAGCTAATCGCGCAGCCGCCTATAGGTAAGTTAGTCAAAAAGCAGAAATCTTCCTTGACATCGAAATCCTTTTGGCTGTTAATGTAAGTATTAGCCCGTGCATCATTTTGGCGTTTATACTTATAAATCATTTTAAACAGGAATATCTATATATTGGCAAAAATGAAACAACTAGCCACAAAGTTTGTTCAATCGTTGCCATACCATTTGAAATCAAGTATCCTTTCCCTTAGATCTTGGCTCACCCAAAAAGATTGCCTAACATGGCTTTTTCCCGGCTTGAGGGAAAATTGAAACCCACTATCAAACCTTCCCTTCGCCGGTATGATCCGGTCCTGTTGAAAATTATCCCTCCCATGGCCGCCTTTTTTATTAAAAGCCTGATGCTCTCATGCCGAGTGGTCAAGACTGAGGGGTTGGAAAGAGTCAATGAAGCAATAGCCATGTCCGGTGGAGGGGCTGTCTTTGCCACATGGCATCAGCGGATGTCCTATCACTTTCATTATTTTGGTTCCCGCCATGTAACCATGATGATCAGCCTGAGCCGGGATGGAGAGTACGCCGCCCATGTGGCTGCCTGGCTCGGTTTTAAAAACGTCCGGGGCTCTTCCACCCGCAATGGCTCAAGAGCGATGAGAGAACTGATCCGGAAGATACGTGAAGGAGAAACTGGCGGTATGCTGGCCGACGGTCCCCTTGGACCGGCCCGGACTGCCAAAGCGGGATCTGTGTTGATTGCTCGTGACGCCGGAGTCCCACTGATTCCCATACTCTGGGGCGCCGATCGATGCTGGGTATTAAATTCATGGGACCGGTACATGGTCCCCAAACCCTTTGCCAAAGTCTCCATATTTTACGCCGAGCCAATCTGGATTCCCCTATCGGCCGCTGGAGACGAGCTGGAGGGATATCGTCGACTCTTTGAAGACCATCTTAATGCCGGTTCCCGCTGGTGTGACGAACAATTCGGGCCTGAAAGGCCCTGGAAAAAGGAAAACTAAAAGGCTAGCATGCTCAAATACAAATATTTTTTACTGGGTGCAGCTATTATTTTTTTCTATGGATGTGCAGCATCAATAACGAACCTTTCCCCCGTCCTCCACAAAGATAAACCTCGCATACAGACCTTTAAAGCCCCCTCACTTGATAATATCAAACTCAAGACATTCTCTGTGTTTCCGGTCTCACATTTAAAAAAAGAGCCGCTATTGAAAAATGATATACTGGAGATGCAAATGCTGTTTTTGTTACGGAATACCTTTGAAATTCGTGGCTATAGATATGTCGAGTTTACGGAAAAACCTGATATCCTGGCTACGATTGATGGCCGTATTCAACACAGAAAAGGCTGTGCACCTCCGGAAACATTGGTATCACCAAAATGGTTTACTGAAAAAAGGGCGTTAGATACTTATGTGCCGGGTAATATCACAAAACAAACTTACACAGTCCCGCGCTGCAAGGCTGGCACATGTTATCCGGTTGTTCGGATTGATGCCTTGGATCCCAATACTCTCAAACCAGTCTGGGCCGGAATTGGAATAGGAAAAGCCAACAATTCGGATTTGCGAGTATCAAGTCAAACTATTGCTATCTTTATCTTGGGCGAATTTCCAAAGGGTCCGTTTTCCTATGAGCGTGTAATGACCCCTTTTGGGTTCGACATTTTTGTCTTTACAAACAATGGGAATGATTATTACCCAACTGTTTTTCAATTGATTGAAAACTCTCCCGCTGATAAAGCAGGCATTAAGAAATACGACATGATTTCATCTATTGATGGTATTTCAGTGAGAAACATGCCTGTATCCGAAATTATTAAGATGTTTCAAAAAGAATTAGGCAAGAAAAAATCAGTTACCGTATTTAGGCTTGATAAACAAATCGACTTAGAAATATTCCCGCAACTCCATTAATGATAATACCTGATTTAAAGATCACCTGCTGCTATGAAGCCCCACGGAATAGCAGCCAGGTGGAATGACAGGTTATGCGGTGTTAATGCTCACTAAATCAAAGGCGTTCGAGTATCCTCTGTTATTGATAATACTATATCAATTACCATACAGAATGAATCCTCCAGGAATCAATCACCAATTCGGAATCCATACCCGGCCAAAGAAATAAATCAAGGATACTATGTACAATGATAGGAAAAAGATATTCAGAAACAAGCCACCCTGGGCATAATCCTTATCGCCCCATTCTTCTACATGAGGGACCGATTTTATAGATGACACCAGTCCAGTCAATTGGATCAACGGCACAATAGTCAAGTACGGTAAAGCAAATATAAATGATACATAGTTGTTCCGACCAAAATAGAGCAAAAGCCCCATCACCTCAGAGCCAATCAATGATAGAAAAAATCCAATGGCTGCTAACTTATTTTCATCTCCGAACTCGTAAGGTCTCATGCCAGGTAGCTCTTTATGAGATGGTTTTCTTAAAAGGACATGCAAAAAACTAGATTGCTTTGCGATATCTTTGAGGTTGAGGGTTATTTGCTATAAATCAATAAAATTTCATTACATATGCAAATCAAAGTATTTACCCAAAAAATGGTTACCGCTAATATTCATTGCCTGAAATACTTAAAGATGATTGATGAAAAAACAAATAACATTAAAGATATCGATTTTTTGAAAGGAGCTGTGTAACTAAGGTCGGCCAAAGGTGATAAAAATCGCCAAACCTTTCTTCCAGAAAGTCTAAAAAAAGAACTTATAAGACACTTGGAAGAGGTTAGGAAGATATTCCAAAGAGACCCGTATGGATAATATCGAAGGTGTACAACACCTGGAGCTCTGGAAAGAAAATATCCTAATGCATTTTCCGATCAAATCTTAACGAGCTTTTGAGGCCTTTCAGGTCAAGTCTCGGTAAATGTAAATTATCATTTTTGGGAATCTAAAATTTGTCTAAATGGCTGAATTCATTGATCTCACGGCGTTTCGGCGCTTTCGGATCCTTTGCGGGATAACCCAAGGGTATCATGGTCACAACTTCGTAATCATCAGGCACGCCCAAAATACCTTTAACCCTGTTATGATCAAATTGCCCCACAATGACTGTCCCCAAACCCAGATTATAGGCGGTTAAACATATGTTCTGGCTTGCTATGCCTAAATCGAACATAAACCAATCCCCCAACTTTGTTTCAACCCGCCCGTCGTAATACCCGGAGATCTTCAGTTTCCCGCAGAGTACAAGGACAACAGGGGCCTGGGCCATTGCTTTGGTGGCCGGGTTCCTGATCAGGGTCGCCTGGAGCTGTTCTTTTATTCCGGGATCTTTAACAATAATCACCTCCCAGCACTGGGTGTTCGCCCACGAGGGGGCCCAGCGCACAGACTCAAGAATCTGGTTAAGTGATTCTTCCGGGATCTCTTTGTCCTGGTACTTGCGCATACTGCGCCTGCCTTTGATTATGTCCATTAAATCAGCCATATAACCTCCTTATTCATTTGAAATCAGTTCATATCCTTAATAAACCCGGCTTCGGAGTTCATTCCTTCGTATTGGGTTACATTAACGAACGTTACAACACTCTTTTCCAAAACTTCAACCATTCTTTCATAGAATGCACTCGCATTTTAGCCTTCACCACCGTCCTCTCGCCTATGAGGAAAGGGGGGAAAGGGAAACAATTCATACTTAAGCACTCATATCGGCAAGGACTGACGCCAGTTTCTTGATGTACGAGAGGTTCTCCAGTTTCTGCCGCCAGTATTGAGGGATGGCGTTAATACCAAGATATGCGCCGGAGATGGCTCCGGCCATGGCACCTAAAGTGTCACGATCACCGCCATTCATGATTGCGCAAAAGAGACAATCCTCGAATGACAGTACGTGACGCAAAAAGGAATAGATCGCAAAAGGCATTGATTCATGCACGGCTACTGTTCGTCCTATATTGCTCGCCGCAGTATCAGGTTGCACATCTTCAGCCATCAATTGCCTAACGAGTTCCATCTTTCGGCGGACTTCATGTGTTTTGGCTGTTCCGATCAATGTCTCCATAAAAGTCTCAAATGGAAATTCCTGCTGGCGATCAATTTTTACGGCCTGACTGACGGCAAATGCCTGCACCGCGGCGCCGTCCATTCCCACCGGGTGTGCGTGAGTCACCCGGGCCGAAGCACAGGCCTGCTCGTATATATCCTTGGAGTCATAAAAAAAGAGCCCCACTGGGACGATTCTCATGGCAGCGCCATTTCCCAGAGAGCCTTGCCCCCCAAACAAACTTTTTGCCGCGGCCCCATAACTTATTCCGCTTTTTTCCACCATAGAAAACACAGTCGGCGGTCCGGATGCATAGCCGCGCCAGGGCTCAAGGGCAAAGTTGTCGGCAAAAGTCTCTCCTAGATTTTGCTCATCAACACCTCCCGCCTTAATAATGGATTCAGCAAGCCCGATGGCCATAGCCGTATCGTCTGTATAACGAACTTCGGAAAGCTGCTCCAGCTCAGAGCGCAGAATATCCTTTTGGGTGAACATAAAAGCCAGTTCTCCGATCGCGTCTCCAAGGGCGCTGCCAACCATTCCTCCCATAAATCTTGATTTGAGATCGGGTTGTGGCATAGCAACTGTTTCGTATAGACGTAATGCCCTGACAAAAAAAGGGGTAATCAAAATTGCTCATTCACCCCGGTGTTTATAAAAATCATGCTCTATACAAGTCAATCAAAATCTTCCCAATTGCTCAACAGTAAAGAATCCCTGCCCAGAGGTCGGGGCTTTGTATTTAGCAGCCCATCGGGGTGTTCCACTACTGCATACTTGTGGGAGGCGAAGGTATGGGATTCTTCGAAAGGACGCATCTTTCGGATAAAAAACCCGCTGCTCCATGCCGCGGCCCGAGTCGTGGTCTGCATTGCAATTGGCCAATGGAATCCACATCCTTCGGTCCAAGCAGACCCGCCAGAAAGACGGCGGGCAAGCAGCAGGGAGGGCCGCTTGTCCATCCTCCGCAGTAGCCTGCTACGGAGGACGGACAGCGTAGGAGTAGATGCGGACTGGAGAAGAGTGCCAAGCCGAGCCGTTTGATTGGCATAGCCAACCAGCATAACCCCAGCCTAAGGGTGGCGCTTTATCCCCCAGCAAACCCTGATGCGGCAACTTTTTTAATCTAAGTTATTCGCTCTACCCGACCATAGCCAAAAAGACCCTTGCCACTTCATCACTAAACTGCTGATCATTGATGTGGGCATCCAGCTCAATAACCTCGACTGCGGGGCTCAAGTTATTTTTCAACGCCGTGCTGAAGACTTCCGTCCGCTTCGGGTTGTAGAATATCTCGCCCGGCTTATCCCATTCAATAAATCCCTGCTTTGGTATAATTACAGCTCTTGGCCCTTTACCTTTGTTTAATCTCTGTGCAACCAGCTCTGCCGTTCTTGCTACTTCTTCCAAGGTCAGCTCTATCTGCAAGGCAAACTCCCCGTGAGAGCGTGTTGTTCTATTCATCAGGTCCTGAGTCAAACTGGCTAATGCACCCCATCCCGCGGTAAAGACAACACAACCAGGTGCAACCACTTGAGGTATGCCCATTTCAGT
>CAZENC010000186.1:0-6200 GCA_964513115.1 uncultured Desulfobacteraceae bacterium
ATTCCAAAATGCTCGCGGCCCTCTCGTCTGCGTCTGAAGGAAGCCCGGCATCATTGATCACGGAAAGGACCAGACCTGCGGAATATTTTCTACACAGCGGCATAACGGTTTCCATGCTTTCCTTGGCTCCCGATGCGGAATTGACCAGGGCCTTTTTCTTGCAAAATTTAAGGCCTGCCTCCATGGCTATCGGATTGGTCGTATCCAGACAGAGCGGAAGGTCCGTGTAATCCTGGACGGTTTTAACCAGCCATTCCATGGTTTTAGCCGGGTCCTTTTTCTGGGGTCCAACATTAAGGTCCAGATAATCCATGCTGTTTACTGCCTGGCCCTCAACACACTTCCGAATCGGTTCAGGATTGCGCTCTTTAATAGCCTGAGATATCGCATTAGACATTACATTCAAGTCTTCGCCGATGAGAATCATGATTTGTCCTCTCTTTAATAGGTTGTCGATTTGAGCGTCACAACCCACGTATTATATAGGTTGATGCGTTAATTGCTGAAATAATTAGATTTTACCCTATTGAAGAATATTCATAGATAAGATTTGAAAGAATTGCAATAGTCCACCGGATGATTTTTTCCGCGGCTCGGGACTATTTTCAGCCATCTATTGGCCTGGCTTTTCTTTTACAGTTAGGGAGGTTGTAGGCCCCTGAAACCCAAGTTATTATTGGGTCGATCCTTATAAAATGCCCAAAAGATATTGCCATAAAATATGCGTTTTTCTCCTTAATAATTAGTTGTCAAAGTCCAGGACATCGATAACCCGGGTATAAATATTAAACCTATTTTGTACAGCTTGAGCAGAAAAATCATCACGTGCGAGAATGGGCCCCTAAAAATGCTCGTCGGAGCACATGATGATTTTTCTGTGGGTTTCAAGCACGGACAGACATTCCCTATCATTAATACGTTTGAACCAGTGGTCAATTTGCAATCTAACGCATCAACCAATTCTTCACCAAGGTATAGCTGTAATCTATGCAATTTTGTCACAATCACCGCCTTGACGTAAGAATAAACCAAGTTCTTTGAAACTTTAAATTTCTCACCGAATATATCGAGCAATCGATTACTGCGAATAAATCGGATGAGAATGATATTGCCATCTGGAACGGTATCAAGATCCGGCAGCCTTGTATTGCTCCCTATTTTAAGTGGCTTAAATTCATCCTTTTGGATTACTTCCAGAGGCGTTTTACCTTTTAAACAACTGTAACGGTGATGCTTATTATGGTACCGCTGAAAATTTTTACTTTGCCGTTTTAACATTGAATAGCTTGCAAACCATTGGCGGCAAAAAAACTTCTTATTATAACCTTAAAGCCACAGCTTCCGGCCTCAACTATTACCTTGGTCATCAGTCGTTCTTCCTCAACTTACTCATACCAGCCAAAATCGTTGATGGCTTTTCTCATGGTCCATACGTTATACGGCGGTGATATGGGAGAGAGTTCACAGCCAGGGCCGAGGATAAAGCCACTGCGATGCTTCTTCCCCTTTTCAAGGCATATGCGGCTGAGTTCATAGACCTGTTCTGGGGTACCAATTTGGATGATTGCCGGCTCAACATTACCCATAATGATGTCATTAGGGAAATACTTTGATGCCGTTTCCAGGTCAACCTCATGGCCAAAGCTAACGATGCCCGGATCCCCCATGGGTATCTGCGCCCAGAGTGGCAAGTTCAGGTTCTGCTCACCGCAGACGTGGGTGAAAATATGCTTCACACCCAAAGCTAATAGCCTCTCATGAACCTCTTTCTGATAGGGAAGGCAAAACTCCTCAAAGTGCTTAGGTGAGATGACTTGGTTGGACTCGGTAGGTGCTATGGTGCTCGGTAGCATATCCTCAGGGCCAAAGGTTTCCACCCAGTACTCCGCTATCGCCACAAGGAAGTCCTTAACTATCCGGCAGAGTTTGTGAACTAGTTCGGGCCTCTTAATCATCCACCTGCACATTCTTTCAGCCCCAGTTATATATCCAACTATGGTCAAAATACTTCCGGAGTTGAAGTTGATTCTCAAGCCGTGTTCCGCTTGCAACTTGCTAAATTGCATCGTCAGCGGAAGCACGCCAGCTGTTTTCACATCGGGCAACTCTAGCTTCCAGACATCCTCTTCCGATTGCACAGCAGGTTGTAAGAGCGAAATTGCCATTGCATATTCGCCCGTCGGCATTTTGACTTCGCCCCCGAATTCCCGAGCGCCGAATGCCCCACCACTATAACTTACGCGCTCAATTCCGCCAAACATCTCCTGGGTTCGCAACTTTGCCCAGAAGGCCATCTCAGGGTTTTCATACGCATCGACCTTCGAGTAGCCGACCGTCGCGGCGGCAAACGCAAAAGTCATTAGAAGAAAGGCAACCCTATCTACTTGCTGCCGGTTCAGCAGAGCTTCCAACCGTTCTTTCTCTGTCATCCTGTCTTGTCTGAACTGTGCCATGATGGTTTTCCTATTTTTGTTTACCTTTCAATACAAGATGTGAGTTGCTATATTTGAAAACATCTCTTCTTTGCAGGTAAGAACTCAATATAATTAGGCTTGAGTCTATTAAAAAATATTTGATAAGATTTAAAAGGATTGCAATAATCCATCGGATGATTTTTCCTTTATATAGGGCTATTTTCAGCCCTCTATTGGCTTAGGCTTGGACGAGCTTTGTGGTAATGACCCGAAGGCATATGTCGATGAAAGTAAGAGCCCTATGACTGAATGTCTACAATGCCTATTCTTATGGCAAACTGAACCAATTGCGAGATGTTTTCTATTCTAAGTTTTTCCATGATTTTGGATCGATGGGTCTTGACTGTACTCGGGCTTATGCAGAGGATTTCCGAAATTTCCCTGGTAGAGTGCCCCTCGGCAATCATCTGAAATACCTCGCGTTCCCTATTGGAAAGGTTGGAATAAAGCTCTTCCCTGAAGGGTTTTTTCTTCGCGGAAACGTAATCTTCAATGACGAGTCGTGAAACCGAAGGACTCATATAGGTATCACCGTTGATGGCAGCTTGTATCGCCTTTACGATGTCGCTACCAGTGGAGTCCTTGAGCAGGTATCCGGAAGCCCCGAGGCTGAAAAGCTCTCTAATATAGCGATCATGACAATGCATTGAAAGGATAATTACCTTGGTTTGCGGCCGAATTTTTTTAATCTGCCGGGTCGCTTCTATGCCGTTTAGCAAGGGCATGGCAATATCCATTATAACCACGTGCGGTTTTAGTTCCTCTACCTTGGCGACCGCTTCTCTCCCATTTTCAGCCTCTCCGACTACATGGAATTCAGGTTCTCCTTCCAATAACTTGGCAAGACCCTGTCGAACGATTGTGTGATCATCCGCCAGAATAATTGTGACACTCCTGTCAGTCACGAGTCTCCTCCGTGATGGGGATTTCTATGCGGATTCGTGTTCCTTCACCGGGCGAAGCACGAAGAGAGAATTTTCCTCCCAACATGGCCGCCCGCTCTCTCATGGACAACAAACCCAGGCCATTTTTAGGTTGATCAAATGCATTCGATACAAATCCTATGCCGTCGTCTTCAGCCAGAAAAATGATTTGAGGATAACCCTTAATAATGGAAAGCCTGAAATGCTTTGCCTGGGAATGCTTCAGCGCGTTTGTGAGGGCCTCCTGTGAGAGGCGGTAAAGCACGGTTTCAATCGCCGGGTCCACCCGATCCTCAAAACCCACCATTTTGAAATCTATCTCCATTCCTCTGTGTTTGGACACAGAGGATAGATACGAATCCAGTGCAGGTTCCAGTCCGAGGTCGCTTAAAAGGGCAGGATGAAGGCTGTAGGACATCCGGCGAACTTCCTGATATGTACGGTTGATCTGTTTCTTCGCATCCGCGATAAGTTCCTTTATGTGATCGCTTTCCATCGCCAACCCCTTCTCGATGGTCTCCAGTGTAAAATTTATCCCGGTGAGGGCCTGACCCGCCTCGTCGTGTAACTCCCGGGCGATCCGTTTTCGTTCTTCCTCCTGTGAATGAAATAGCTTAGCCGTAAGCCTTTTAAGGTCTTCTCGATTCTCACGAACGGCTTGAAGCAGACGGGCATTTTCAATGGCGCCACCTAAGAAGTTCCCTAAGGAACCCAGAAGGTGATAGTCCTGACCTGTAGTGAGGTCTCTATTGCGTGGGACCACAAATGCAAGGAAACCGGAAGCCTTTTTTTTTGCAGTAATCAAAAAACAGGTGAGATCTACGCAATTGCCCGCGTCTTCGTCTATTAAAGTGGCTTTGAAGGGTGGGAAAATAGGTTCGGGATCAAGAGTTAGATTCCTTTTGAGCAGCGAGCGCATGAGGGGTTCATCATCGAGCATTATTCGGGGAGTGTGAGTTCCACCATCTTCGGTCAGGCCTTTATCAACCCTTAGCGAGAAGGCCGGTTTTTCGTGATCGATCAAAAAGATACCCCCGGAACTGAGCTTCAACACCTCAAGGACCTTTCTCAGGGCGGTTGTGAGGATTTCATCAAGATCCTGGGCCTTGTTCATGGCAAAGGCAACCGAATTCAAGAGCCATAATTCCCAATGCCTCTTTCGAAAGCTCCGGATAGCGTCCATTCGAGCAGTGATATCTTTTGCAATGCTCTCGTATCCTGTAATCTCGCCGTCCTTCCCCCTGTCCGCGGTGCCGCTTAGTAGGCAGTGCAGCCGTGTCCCGTCTTTTTTCTTGAAACCTGCCTCAAAATCTTTGAAAAACCCGTCCCGGTGGATCTGTTTTTGGAAAACCTGCCAGTGCTTCGGATTGTCGTATATCTCTTCTACTGATTTTAATTCAAGCAACTCTTTCTTGCTTTCATATCCAAGCAGATCCACACCAGCCTGGTTTACATCTTTAATGGCCCCATCCTTAGACATAATCAGGATCATGTCTTTGGAGCCTTCGAAGATACGTCGATACTTCCTCTCGGAAAGCCTGAGGTCATTTTCAAGGTGCTTTCGACCTGAGATATCTATAAAAACCTCCACGCCTCCGACCACACTGCCATCAGGTCCCCTCAACCTGGAAAAACTGCAGATAATAGGGACTTTTTTACCATCTGCTCTGGCTACGGTAACCTCCCGGGTGTAGACCTCCTTTTGAACCCGCGCGGTCCTTTGCAAAGGACAGTCGGTCTCGCAGGCAGGGGCCTTAAATACTTGCTTGCACTGCATTCCGATGGCATCGGAGACTGACAGGCCGGTTATCTGTTCGGCAGCGGCATTAAAGTAGGTAATCCTGCCCTCGATATCCATTGTAAAAAGGCCGTCCGGCAGGTTGTTCAATATTTGCAGGATGTCCTGTTCTTCTTGAAATCCCTCTTTGTATTTGTCTGGAATAAAACGCGACAATTGTGTTCTTCTTTCTTTAAAACGTGTAGCCTGTTCAAATTCCCACAGCCCTTCATGGCGTAATATCAAAGATTTAAAATGTTACCTTTTCTGAAAGAAAATCGCAAGAGAGGGAGCGCATAACAAATTCACCGTCAAGGTTGAGTATCTTCATTCTCACTCATATTATTTCGTTAGACGGTGCAGGCCATAAGATCGGGAGGCCGGGGACAAAAAAAAGATGATTCTAGGTAAGGAACGGGCTGGGAGGTCATCCCTGGGATATAGACCCCGTATTAAACGGGGCCTATGGGTTTCCCTCAGCCCAATTCATTTCCAAGTTCCATAAACCAGTCTACCTTTTCGGGTGGGGCGATACCCGGCACCTCGCATCCTGACGCGAGAATATAACCGCTGTCCTTTGAAGCCGCATCCAGGCAATTCTGCATAGCCTGTTTCATCTCTTCCTTGGTTCCGGAAAAGAAAAGATTGGTATTGACGTTGCCGATAAGCACAACCTTGCCCCGGCTGATTTCCGCGGCTTTTGCCAGATCTGAGGGCGCATCAATACTGATATTGGTGACGCCGGTTTTAACCATGTCCTCCAGGATTGGGTCTGTATATCCACATATATGGAGGCCGAGACCGGCTTTTCTCTCCTTAAAATGTTCCACAATGCGCTTGTGATGGGGGAAGATAAATTCGCGGTACATCTTCGGCGAGATGAGGCTGCAGGACGCGGGGGCCTCTGAATAGCTCAATCCCACCTTGAGCGGTTGGATGGCCTCCATAAAGGAAACGGCAACCTGGGAGCAAAAATCCATGAGTTCATGAACATAATCCGGGTCTTTTATGGCATCCCTGATCAAT
>CAZENC010000187.1:0-6177 GCA_964513115.1 uncultured Desulfobacteraceae bacterium
ATCTGAAACTCCACTCCGCCCTTTTTCAGCAGCCGGATCCCTTCCATTGCCCGCCTGAAGGCCCCGGGAACATTTCTGAACATATCATGCTGATCTTCATCCGCCCCATCAATAGAGATACTCACCCTTTTTATTCCCGAGGCCTTTATTTTCTCTACAATGCCCGGTGTCAAGAGGGTCCCGTTTGTGGCCATCACCATGCGAAGGCCAATTTTTGTGCCGTACGCGGCCAGATCAAATACATCATCTCTTAACAGCGGTTCACCGCCGGTCAAGATGATTATCGGTTCTCCCACACGGCCTATCTGATCCAGGATCGCCAGGCACCTGGCCGTGTCCAGTTCATCCGGGTAAGGGCCCCTATCTGATCCGGCACGGCAATGGATACAGTTCAGATTGCATTTTCTCGTGATCTCCCATGCCACGAGCCTTAGTTGGTTATTTGGATTTTGGATTTTCTTATAAGACATAAAAACCTAACTTCAGTCTTTATTTTGGTAACACTTCAGCGTTTTGAAAAAACCAGGCCGGGAGGCTCGGAACCGAAGAAAAGGTCTGAACGCCACGCTGCTTCATGATTAGTCACAAACGCATTTAACAGGCCAGGGGGCCCTTTTTCGCCTAATCAAAAACGCCAAAGCGTCATAAACTTTCAATTTTCAATTGATGGGCCGCTTCTTTGGCAAAGTATGTCAGGATCAGATCAGCCCCCGCCCTTTTGATGGATATCAGCATCTCCATCATGGCCTTTTTGCCGTCGATCCATCCGTTCATCTCAGCCGCCTTTACCATGGCATATTCACCGCTGACGTTATAAGCGGCCACGGGGATCAGACTGATTTCGCGCACCCGCGCAATTATATCCAGGTAGGGCATAGCCGGCTTTACCATGATTATGTCCGCACCCTCCTCCATATCCAATTCGGCCTCTTTCAAGGCCTCGAGGGCATTGGGGGGATCCATTTGGTAACCTGCCCGGTCTCCGAACTGCGGTGCCGAGTCGGCGGCCTCCCTAAAAGGGCCGTAAAATGCAGAGGCATACTTTACTGCGTATGAAAGGATGCACGTATTGAAATACCTCTCCGCGTCAAGGGCCTTCCTGATGACTCCAACACGGCCGTCCATCATATCGGAAGGTGCAACAAAATCGGCTCCCGCCCTGGCATGTGATACCGCCTGTAGGGCAAGCAATTCCAGGGTGGCATCATTATCCACCTCGCCGTTTACAATCACGCCGCAGTGCCCATGATCCGTATATTCACAGAGGCAGACATCGGTTATAACCACCATATCCGGCAACCGGTCCTTAATGGCGGATACGGCCTGCTGTACAATTCCGTCATCCGCCCAGGACCTGCTTCCCGTAGCATCTTTCTGATCAGGCAATCCAAAAAGAATAAGCGATGGAATACCGAGTTCCCATAACTCACCTGCCTCTTTCACTACTGTATCCACTGAAAATTGATATTGGCCGGGCATTGAAGAAATGGGGTCTTTTTCAGCCTTGCCGGGTTTAACAAAAAGGGGAGCAATAAAATCTTTTACCGAAAGAGTCGTCTCCCTCACCATGTCCCTGATGGCAGGTGTCCTTCTTAGCCTGCGCGGTCTTATTGTTATGGATCCGTTCTCAGTCATTGCTCACTTTTCCTTTTATCCGTGCCACAAATTCCAGGCACTTCAGTTCACTTCATTCACTTTCGGAACCCGTGATCTCTTCATCCGTGAGATAACAGGCTGGGTCATCAGCCCAGATATCGCCGGTTACGGCTTCCGCCCTGACCCTGAAATTACCCGCACATATGTCAAGCCATTTGCACCTGGCACAACGGCCTTTAACGTATTTTTTCTTTTCCTTCAATTTTGCCATCAAAGGGTTGGAAAGATCCGACCAGATTTCACCGAACGGTCTGTCAAGGATATTGCCGAAGCTGTCGTGCCGCCAGAACTGATCAGCATGTACTAAACCGTCCCAGCTAACGCACCCGATGCCCCTTCCGGAATTGTTACCCTCGTTCATATTGAGAAGCCGGAGGACCTCCTCTGCCCTTGAACTTTTTTCCCTTTTCATTCGAAGGTATAGATATGGACCGTCCGCATGATTATCAACGGTCAGGACTTCTTTAGAGAGCCCCCTATCATGTAAGTCCCTTGTCCTGTCAATTATGAGATCCACAATTTTTCGGGTTTCGACGTGATCCAAGTCCTGTGCCACGAGATCCGAACCCCGCCCCGAATAGACCAGGTGGTAAAAGCACACCCTGGGGATATCATATTCTTCCAAAAGATCAAAGATCTTAGGAATCTCCTCCATATTCATGTGGTTAATGGTAAATCTTAGACCCACCTTAAGCCCGGCTTCCTGGCAATTCCTTATCCCTGCCATAGCTTCCTGAAAGGCGCCCTTTTTACCCCGGAAGCGATCATTGACGGACTCCATGCCATCCAGGCTGATCCCGACATAGGAAAGGCCGACGCCCTTTAATTCCCTTGCCTTTTCCGGCGTGATCAGGGTCCCGTTGCTGGAAATGACCGCCCTCATGCCTTTAGAAACGGCATGGCTGGCAAGGTCAACAAGATCGGGCCGCATGAGGGGTTCACCGCCTGAAAACAGGATGACCGGTACACCAAAGGCCGCGAGGTCATCAATCAGGGCCAGGCCTTGATCGTGTGAGAGTTCCTTTTCACGGGTGCGATCAACAGCCCTGGCATAGCAGTGAACACAATTCAGATTACAGGCCCTCGTGACATTCCAGACTACGACGGGTTTCTTGTCCTGGGAAAACTGGAGAAGATGTGAAGGAAGGTCGCTTGAACGCCTCCCGTAACGAAGGGCGTCCGACGGTTCCACCGTTCCGCAATAGAGTTTTGATATACCGATCATTTACTGATTAGGGGCATTCAGCTACCAGCGGACAGCAAAATACCGATTGCTGACCGCTCAGTTATCAATGACGTCAGCCGGGTAGTTCTGACCGTAATACTTTTTGATGAGGTTGTTTACAAAACTTTCCATGTCCGTAACAGCCTCATTATTAATGGTAAAACTCTCGATGCCGGACCGGTCTTTCACAAGATTCAGGCCATATTCAAGCCTTTTTACCAGTTTAACAGCCAACGGACCGGCAGCCTCATTTGTCTTGACAGCCTGATCTATGATCTCGTCCACTGCGCTCTCATCAAAAAAGACATTCACCTCCACCTTTTCATTCAGGGATGCCTCTTCAAACCTGATCTCATTATACATATCCATGAAATCATCAAAGGCGGTATTAATGTCCGTGATGTTTTTAAGGTACAATCCTGCAATAATACCCATTCTCCTTTCATAGATCTCAAGCCCTGTCTTATCATAATAGTCCTTTGCCCTCCCGGAAATATATTCCTTTATGCTTTCAAACTCCTGTTTTTCGGCCTTCTCAAACCTGTCGTTAGCTTCCGCATCATCGGAGTTTTTTAACAACAGCTCAAGTTGACCATGCGGATCTTCGACCACTTTAGTTGTTACCAAAAATTTCTTGCGTTCCGTGGAGGGAAACTTTTTTTCAAACGGGATCAAGATCTTCTCAATGGCGCTCACAAGACCCCTTGCACCGGTCTTTTCCGCAGCCGCTATTTCGGCGATTTTTGCCAAGGCCTCCTCTTCGAACTTGATGTCTATTCCGTAAGCCATGAAATCAAGGCGCTTGCTTATAATAATGGGATTATTGGGATTCTTCAGAATCTCTACCAAATCCTCCTTTGTGAGTTCATCAAACACAACGACGACCGGCAGGCGACCTACAAATTCCGACTCAAAACCAAAGTCTATGAGATCCTTTGCCGTAACTTCCTTCAGGATTTCCCACGGAACCTCAGTGGGTCTGACATCAGCTTCAAACCCTATTCCCTGTTTTTGAAGCCTTTTCTTAATTATTTCGGTCAGTTCACCAAAGGCCCCGCTCATAATAAACAGGATATTTTTTGTGTTGACTTCTCTTTTTTCCCTTTTCCCGGTCCTCCTGTAATGCTCAATGGCCTGAATCTGGGATATTGGATCGTGGGGAACCTTCAGATCCACCTGTGTCTCTTCCATGGGCTTCAGCAGTGCCCTCTGGACGCCGGTCCGGGAAACATCATGACCGATAATGTTCTGAGATGAAGCGATCTTGTCAATTTCATCAATATATACAATGCCGTTCTCGGCCAGATTGATGTCATCATTTGCTTCGTACACCAGGTCACGGATCAGGTCTTCCACGTCCCCGCCCACATAGCCGGTTTCACTGAATTTTGTTGCATCCCCCTTTACAAACGGGACACCCAGTCTCTGTGCTATAAGCTTTATTATATAGGTTTTACCCACTCCTGTTGGACCGATCATAAGCACATTATTCTTGATCATGCCGACACCCGCGGTATTCTTTTTACCTTCAAACTTTTTGGCATGCTTAATCCTGTTGAAGTGGGTGCAGACCTTTGTCGACAAAACCACCTTGGCCTGTTCTTGCTTTACAACGAAACTATCCAGATACGATTCCAGTTCCTCGGGAAGCATGTCGAACGGAGGCAGATCCCCGGAATCCGCCTCCTTGCCTGATTTATCGGACGATATTCGGTCCACCTTTGGAAAAACAAGCGGCGAGATAATTTTTACCCGATTACCGTATTTCTTTGAAAGATAGTCACTTAGTTCCTTTTCGAGTTCTTTCTGATCCGGTATTTTTCCGCGATCACTCTTTTCATCTAATTGTCTTTCTTCGTTTTCCATATCTTCAGATCCTTTATTGTTTTTAGTAATCTCGTATAAATTTTCCATTTACATTGCGTGTTAAGCTTTGCTTTTCTCCCAATTAGCCGGGAGAAAGCCCTCCAGCATTCCCGCAGGCACGCCTGCCTGACTCATGTAAGGGGTCCTGGATTCACGGGTTCAAGTGGTCGAGGACCCTTTATAACCCATAAGCGGTTCACTGGAATCCTTGAATCCTTTGCTCCTTGAATCCCTATTTGGAATTTGTCTTTATGCGTTGATTATAAGTATATTCATTGGTTTTCCGGATTTCAACCCCTATGTTCCCAGCATATTGTATTGACTAGTCCTCTCATTTCAATTAATTTTAGTACCAATTCAGATAACCTCGTAAAAAGTCGCGTTGCGCCTTTTTACTCGACGGGGAAGGGCTTCCCCTCCCCCGCCATTTGAAGTCAATCCAAATGGTTCCACCCTCACCCCAGGCCGGGGCTTACCCGCCCTCGGCCTATTGACGGACTTTTTACAAGTCCGTCAAGTCATCTATTTGAAGGCAAGAAAGGGTGGGGATAAGGTAAAAAAATGGTTTCAAGACTGGAAATAAGGCTGAAAAAAGAACTAATGGATGCCGAAGGTGCAGGCATCCGCCGAAAATCAAGGGAGTACTTCGGGTTCGAGGTTGAGGAAATTAGGGTAATCCGTGTATTGACCATTGATGCGGAACTGAACCAGGAACAAAAGGAGCAGATTCGCACCGAGATATTCACAAATCCGGTTACCGAAGAATCATCCTATGCCCCCACTGCCACAGATTTTGACTGGTTGATATGGATCGGATTCCGGCCGGGAGTAAGGGATACGGGCGGCAGCACAGCGTCCGAGGCTATTGAAGACCTCCTGGGAATCAAATTCAAATCCGATCAGGCCGTTTATACATCAAAGCTTTATGAGATCAGAGGACAACTTTCCGAAAAACAGGCCCCTAAGATCGCCAGCGAACTGTTGGCCAACGAGATTATTCAGCAATGGAAAATATATTCGAAAAAGGACTGGAAAGATGACGAGGGAATCGGGTTCCCGGTGCCAAAAGTCATCCTCGACCACGAACCCAGAGCCAATGTCATATCCATTCAAAGCGACGAGGAATTACGTCAAATCTCTCTTAAGCGCAATCTCGCGCTCCAGGACAGGGACATTCCGGTCATAAGGAAATACTTCTTGAGACAAGACATCCGTGACGCCCGGAAAAAGGTCGGTCTGGACCTGCCCACCGATGTCGAACTCGAGTATATCTCTCAGGCCCGCAGCGATCACTGTAACCACAACACCTTCAGGGGGCTCTTCAGATACCATGATATTGCCACCGGCCATAAGGAGGTTGTTGACAACCTCTTCAGATCATGCATTGAGAACCCCACCCTTAAGATTAAACAAGAAAAGGACTGGGTCAT
>CAZENC010000188.1:0-6165 GCA_964513115.1 uncultured Desulfobacteraceae bacterium
TAAAAGCCCGATTTTTTGGGCCGAAGGCTCAATGAGTGAGATTATTCATTCCTTTTTTGCCGACCGTCTTTAATCAGGAAGCCGAATATTGATCCGCCACTAAAGTCTTGATTTTTGAGACATAAAGTTTTTTAATTAAGTGTTCTAACAGGATTTAAGGGGTCTAGGTTTCAAGGATTCAAGTGAAACGGTCAAAAACTATTCCTCGACCCCTTGACTCCTCGAATCCCGGAACCCCAGCTTGAAGACAGGCGAGCAAGCCAGACCTACCCGCCAAACAGAAGGCGGACAAGCGGCAGGCAAGCTTTCTTTCAGCTAATTGGGAGAAGAACCAGATGAACAAATAACTGTTGATGTCATCATTAAATGAGCGACAATAATTTATGGGTATTGTTTAAAAATCTTGGCGTCAACATTGATTCTTTCATATTTCTTGAGGCGGTGTGGGTTTCCGAAAGGCGTTATCTCAAAAAGAATACCACCGAAATTTGCTGTGGCCAAATATATGCGGTTTAGGCTACAGACTTAATGGGAGTTTGCAGTCTCGTTGGGAGACCGTGTATATTTGGCCACCCATTCCAGAAGGAATAGATAACGCCTTGAGGAAAGTGGCATCGCCGACAAGGTGGTTGAAACCGTCTTGCCATCACTTATGAACATTACAAATTAATTAAGCAGGAAACCATGTTTGGAAAAGTCATAAAAGGTATTTTTGGAAGCAGCAATGAACGGGAATTGAAAAGAATGGCACCGCTGGTTGAAGAAATCAACCAACTGGAGCCGGAGTTTAAGGCCCTCAGCGATGATCAACTCAAGGCGAAAACCGGGGAGTTCAGAGAGAGGTTATCGAATGGGGAATCTTTGGACGACCTCCTGCCGGAGACATTCGCCGCGGTCAGAGAAGCATCTGTGAGGGTACTGGGCATGCGTCATTTCGATGTTCAGTTGATAGGCGGAATAGTGCTTCACCGGGGAAAGATCGCTGAAATGAAGACAGGTGAAGGTAAGACCTTGGCGGCTACCCTTCCCCTTTACCTGAATGCCCTGCTCGGCAAAGGCGCACATCTCGTGACAGTCAACGATTACCTGGCACAAAGGGACGCCGAATGGATGGGGGGAATTTACAATTTTTTGGGTCTTACGGTCGGTGTAATCGTGCACGGCATGGATGATTCCGAACGGAAAAGGGCCTATGGTTGCGATATCACTTACGGGACCAACAATGAATTCGGTTTTGACTATCTTCGCGACAATATGAAGTTCGACGTCCAGGATTTCGTCCAGAGGGGATATAATTATGCGATCGTTGATGAGGTGGACAGTATCCTGATTGACGAGGCACGGACTCCTCTCATAATCAGCGGCCCTGTGGAACACAGCGAGAACAAGGTATATATGGAGGTCAAGCCCCTCGTAATAAATCTGAAAAAAAAGCAGAATTCGATCGTGCATTCCCTCCTGAAAGAAGTACGTGGCGGACTTGATAGAGGGGATGCGGATGATAAGGTCATTGAAACGCTGGTTCAGATCAAGAGGGGAGACCCGAAAAACCCGGTTCTTCTCGATATCCTGGCTCAGAACCAGGCCCTTAAAAAGCGGATTGACAGGACCGAGAACATGCTGAGCGCCCAGAAACTTCTGCCTGAGGTGGATCAGATCCTTTATTGCACGATTGATGAGCGAAGTAATGCAGTGGAGCTGACTGAGAAGGGGATAAAACTGGTTTCGGACACCGGGCTTGGGGACTTTATTCTTCCCGACCTGGATGAAGAGAGCCATTTTATCCGGGAGGATAAGCAGTTAAGCGAAGAGGAGAAAATTGAACGCCTAAAAGATCTTGAAGATCGTTATATGAGAAGCTCGGAACTCCTTCATTCCACCCAGCAGCTTATCAAGGCGTACTGGCTTTTTGAAAAGGATGTTCACTATGTGATCAAAGATGACCAGATAATGATAGTAGACGAATTCACTGGCAGGATGATGCCGGGCAGGCGCTGGAGTGACGGTTTACACCAGGCAGTGGAGGCCAAGGAGGGCGTGCGCGTTGCTGGGGAGAACCAGACACTGGCCACGGTTACCTTTCAGAATTTTTTCCGGATGTATGAAAAACTTGCAGGTATGACCGGTACAGCGGATACCGAGGCGGAGGAGTTTAACAATATCTACAAACTGGATGTAACGGTCGTCCCCACTAACGAAGAGATGATCCGCACGGACTTTCCCGACGCTATTTATAAAACCGAACGGGAGAAGTTTAAGGCGGTTGTTGAGGAGATCAAAGAGCTATACGAAAATGGGCAGCCCGTGCTGGTGGGCACCATTTCAATTGAGAAATCGGAAATGCTGAGCAGGATGCTGAAGAGGGCCAGTGTTCCACATTCCGTACTTAATGCAAAGCACCATCAGAGGGAGGCGGAGATCATCGCAAAAGCCGGACAGGCAAAAACCGTAACCATTTCGACCAATATGGCCGGAAGGGGGACCGATATTGTCCTGGGGGAAAGCGTAACGGATTTGGGGGGTCTTCATATCCTGGGAACAGAGAGGCATGAGAGCCGTCGTATCGACAACCAGCTCAGGGGCCGGTCAGGAAGACAGGGGGATCCCGGTTCCTCCCGTTTCTATCTTTCCCTGGAAGATGATCTTCTCAGGATATTCGGTTCTGAAAAAATTTCATCTATCATGGAGCGTCTAGGAATGGAAGAGGGTGAGCCGATCGAGCACAACCTGATCTCCCGCGGCATTGAAAATGCCCAGAAAAAGGTTGAGGCCCACAATTTCGATATAAGGAAGCACCTTCTGGAATATGATGATGTAATGAACAGACATCGCGAGATCATATACTCCTTGAGAAAAGACGTGTTGGAGGGTCAAGGAATTGAGGGCATTGTCCATAATATGATCGATGACAAGGTTGATGCACTGCTCGAAAAATGGATTGATCCGAGTGTATACTCGGATGAATGGGATATCCCGGGCCTGAAGGCAAATATCCTGAGGCTTTTCGGATTCCAGGCAAAAATCGGTCCTGAAGATATGGATGAAGAGGTTTTCGCAGGTTTGAAAGCGGAGGACCTGGGCGACCTGTTGAGGGAACAGATAAGATCCGCCTACCAGGAAAAGGAGAAGTTGTTCGGAAAGGAAGATCTGGAGGGGCTTGAACGGCTGGTTATGCTGCAGATCATTGATAACCAGTGGGTGGATCATCTTCAGGATATGGAAAACATGAAAGAAGGTATCGGCCTTAGAGGCTATGGCCAGCTTGATCCGCTCAGGGAATATCAGAAGGAAGGTTATGCGCTTTTCGGGGAACTCATGGACAGGATCAGAGAAGAGACCCTGAGCATGCTCTTCCGCCTGCAACTTGTAAAACGCAGGCCGGACGAGATAAGCCGTAAAAAGAAGAGGGACATGAACTTAATCCACGGGGAGGGGGGAGATAAGCCTATGACAGTCCGGCGTAAGGGCAAAAAAATAGGGAGGAATGATCCCTGTCCGTGCGGGAGTGGTAAGAAGTATAAGAAGTGCTGCGGGGCCAGTAAATGATGACTAAAGGCATAGGGCATAAGGCACGAGGAAAAAGCCTTGATCTTGCGAAAAATTACTCGTTTCCAGACGGAAACTTACTATCAAGAACAGGTATAGGACGGCCCCGCCAGCAGTCGTGGCCGCAGGCAATGGGGGTCTCTTTTTAAAAGCCACACCAAACAAATTATTGAGCTACGTGGCTTTGAGGCCTTTTATGAGAAAAGACCAGGCCGGGAGACCCGGAATCGAAGAAAAGATTTCAAAGGCATGGTTAATCTATCTGTACCAAGATTGTATTTAGGTGAGTAGCTGCTCCGGATTCCGGGTTTGACTCCTGAACGGGTATAAAAATGATTCTGAAAGAAAATACAATTCAAGGCTTTAAGGCTTCGGCCGTTGCCGCGGGGCTCAAGAAGGACAAGTCCCTGGATCTGGCATTGATTTTTTCGGAAAGGGAATCGGCTGCGGCAGGGGTTTTCACAAACAACAAGGTAAAGGCAGCTCCGGTAATAATCAGCCGGGAACATATCCTGAACGGGAGGGCAAGGGCTATTGTCGCTAATGCGGGAAATGCCAATGCCTGTAATGGAAAGACGGGCGTGGACGATGCGCGGAGAACCTCTGAGCTACTGGCGGAACCACTGGGTATTCGGCCTGATGAAGTTCTTGTAGCCTCTACCGGTGTCATCGGTAAACCCATGGATATGAAAGCAATTACCGGAGCCGTACCGGGCCTTGTAAAGGCCTTGTCCTCGGATGGTATGCCACTGGCCGCACGGGCAATTATGACGACTGATTCCTTTCCCAAAATGAGCCATTTTGATGGCCGGGCAGGGGGACAGCCGTACCGTATCCTGGGTATTTCCAAAGGGGCTGGTATGATCATGCCCGACATGGCCACTATGCTCAGCTTTGTCCTGACCGATATACGCATGGATTCCTCAGATCTGAAGGATGCTCTTCTTTCCTCGGTAGAAACTACCTTTAACCGGATTAGCGTGGACGGGGATACCAGTACCAATGACATGGTTCTTGTTATGGCCAATGGTATGGCCGGGAACGGGGCTCTGTCGGAGGCGGATTACAGGGATTTCAAACAAGGTTTGGAGACCGTTATGGGAGAACTTGCCCGCATGATGGTAAAGGATGGCGAGGGGGCTACAAAGCTTGTTCCCATTGAGATAAGAGGCGCCCTGAGTTCTTCCGACGCCATAAAAGCAGCACGTACCGTGGCAAATTCGTGCCTTGTTAAGACCGCCTTTTACGGCAAGGATCCCAACTGGGGCAGGATCATGGCCGCCCTTGGAAGGGCGGACATCGTAATGAAAGAGGAGAGCGTGGATATATGGATCGATGATGTTCAGATCGTTGAAGGAGGTTTTGGAAAGGGCACTGAAGCGGAAGAAATGGCGGCTGAAAGAATGGCGGGAGAAGAATTTGTCCTCACCATTGATCTTCATCAGGGCAACTATCAGGATCGTGTCATTACCTGCGATCTTACCCATGAATATGTGACGATCAATGCGGATTACAGGACATAAAAGGCGTTGCTTGAGCTCATTATGAGTCAGCGTGTCATTGTGGCCTTATTTAAGGTGGGGTTATGTTGATTGACGGCTCGGCATGGCATTCTTCTCAAGTCCGCATCTGATCCTACGGTGGAAGCGACCCTCGCTGCGGTCTGTTGGAACAAAAGGAATGGGAGCTATAGGGCCGTGGCCTTGCAGACCGCGACTCGGGCCGCGGCACAGAGCAGAAGAGTTTTTATCCGGAAGATGCGTCCTTTCGAAGAGTCCCATACCTTCGCCTTAATGCTTGGCCTTACGTCTAAATACAAATACGCGGTCTTGGAACAGCTCCTATAGGGTATGAAATCACCAGGCCGAGAAGCCCGGAATCGAAGAAAAGACCTCTTTACCCTTCGCATCTGACAACCTTATATCAGAACGGTTTTGCAGCACTCATTAACCGGAAGAACCAAACTATTACCCATTTATCCGGAGGATACAATGGAAGGACTGAAACTGATCGATTTAAGGGAGAATGAAACCATAAAAAAGCAGGTCCGAAGAGGGCTCAAAGAGCAGCAACCTTTTGAATCGGAAGATTTCAGGTCAGCCAATGAAATTTCCATGGACCTGACTTATATGTTCGATACTCCGGGTGAGGGATCCATTCGTCGAAAAGATTTGGAGAACCTGATCCCCGAAATAATAAAAGCCCATAAATTGCTCAAGAACGACGAGGGTGACATCCATGACGGAGGCATTTGCATGACCGGGTGGCAGAACCTTCCATCGGAGATAACCCCGGACCATCTGGATGAGATACGGGCGGTTACAGAGGAGCTTGCCGGAGAAATCGACGCCTTTGTTTCTCTGGGTATCGGGGGGTCTTACCTGGGTCTCGAGGCAACCTTTCTTGCTCTCACCCACCGTTATTTCAACCAATTGACAAGGGAGCAGAGGGGTGGCGTGCCGGAGATCTATTTTATGGGTAATAATATGGACCCTGACTATTTTCGGGACACATTGGATATGCTTGAAGGAAAGCGTATTGCGATCAATGTTATCTCCAAATCTGGAACAACAACTGAGACTGCCATTGCATTCAGGATTATCCAGAAATTGCTGGAAA
>CAZENC010000189.1:0-6121 GCA_964513115.1 uncultured Desulfobacteraceae bacterium
GCCTCGGAGTAATGGCGTATGGCCTCATCAGTATTCCCTTGTGATTCTAAGGCATTTCCCAATTGCACGAGGGCTTCTGGATATTCAGGTTTAATGCGCAGTGCCTCAGAATAATGACGAATAGCCTCATCAACCCTCCCGAGCCCGCTGAGTGCTTTTCCCAGGAGCAGGTGTGACTTTTCATCTTCCGGATTAATTTTAACTGCCTCACGAAAATGGAAGATGGCCTTTTCGAGATTTCCCTGTTTGAAAAGGGCGTCTGCGAGGTTCATTCGAGGTCGAAATTTGTTCGGGGATTTCTTTACATTGTCCGACCACAGTAAAACGGGATCTTTCCATACGTTGTTTCTTTGGTAGGTCCATATAGAGAAGACAATAATGACAGCACTCAATAGCCCTGCCACAAACCACTTCTGCTTAATGTACCGAAAGGCCAGAATGACAACCACCAGACATACCAGCATGGACGGTAGGTAAGTGCGGTGTTCAAATATGATAGCCAGAGGTATAATTGAAGACTCTATGACAAGGTTTCCAAAAAACCAGAGAATACAAAACGAGATCAAGCGGTCCTTTTTTGCTAAATAGAATGCCAACACCATCAATCCGATTATCGCACCAAGGGAGAGCAGGGTAGTTACTGGATTAATAAGTGAATGGGAAAGAGGGAAATCATAGTCCAATCTCAGCCTGGAAGGGTGCGGGTAGAAAAGTAGGCCCAGGTAGTAGATAACAACTCGAAACTGTGTCAGCACCCTCTCAAAAAAAGTAAATTCCTTGTTGGCATAATCAGTAATGGATTGGATCCTGTCCAAAGGATTGACTCCTAGATATAAAAAGGCAACAAGAAAAAAAACAATCAAAGTCCCCAAAAAATATTTCAGATTACGCTTTAACCATTCACGGCTGAGATCCTGGAAGAAATACCATTCGTAGAGAATGACAAAAAAAGGCAAAGTGGCGGCGGTCTGCTTGCAGCCCAAGGCCAGTATCCAGGTCAGGGCAGAACCTGTATACCACAGGTAATTCAAACTCCTTCCAGATTTTAAAGCAGTTGTCTTACTTTGAGCTTTGAGCTTTGAGCTTTTTCCTTTTTGCAGGTTTCTTTTTGCATTTTTTTCTGATTTCGTGGTGCCTGAGCTTTGTCTCTGGCTCATTCGGCCTTTGACATAAAACAGGAATGACATAATGAAAAACATGGCAGCCAGGCTGTTCTGCCTTTGCACAATGTAGGCAACTGATTGCGTATGAACCGGATTAACAAGCCAGAATAAGGTTGCAAAAAAGGCTATGAATGAGGAATCAATGAAATTGGGGATTGATTTTTTGTTTTCAGGTTCGCATTTTGGGCATTCTGCTTTCAACACAGAAAAAGTGCTTTCTATAAAAAGATAGAGAAAAACCCCGGTAAGGATATGAATAAGGATATTAACAACATGATATCCTGCCAGATTGTATTGATGAAAATAGTAATTCAGGGCAAAGGTAATAATTCCGACAGGGCGTTCCCTTGATGTACTTTTATTGAAAGCTGCTTTGGTAAATGCGTCTAAGCTGAGTTCAGATATCCGGATGTCTTGGTTGTCTTTGATTCTCGCAATATCGTCAAAAACAAATGGGACCTTTAGTGTGTTGGAATAGACAGACAGAACAAAACCGACCAGAAATAGGAATTTTAGACCGTTCTTAATGTGCAAAAACATGTCTGTTCCTGTTTTTGTCACGTTAAAAATCTTTCCTGTTACAGTGGTTCGGCCCACTATTCATTTCATTCACCGCCTAAATGCTCAATTACTTTAATTTGCTCTTTTATTGCTATAAGGATAAAAGCCTATATTTTATCAATTCAGCGGATTTTATGCTTATTTAGCAAAGCTCAAGCATAATCCCTCTAGTTAGCCGCGGGGAGTTTCACAGTCTACGAGTTCGGAATATTTTGTACATAGCGTAAGCGATCCCAAGGAGCACAAAGATAGAAGCGAAAGAAATAAATCGCACTACAATACTCAGTGAAATTGCGGATTTTGAGTCGAAGAGCCCGGTTACAATCAAGATCGCAGCTAATGTCGCTTCTTTGACACCAAATCCTCCTATAGTACTAATTGGTAAAACAACTGTTAAATTGATTGCTGAAGTAATGAACATTACGTGGAATAAGGGGATAGCAGAGGAAAATGCCGCAAATGCAAAGTAAAAAAAGACCATACTCGACAGCCATATACAGATGGTATAGGATGTGAGGCGAAGGTGGGTTTTGTAGTTGTCCTTCTGGCGAAAAAAATTGGAAGCATCAACAAACAGCTGGTTAGTCTTTATATACATATTTTGATTAACACGTTTTATTAACATAATGATTTTGGGCGCAAGAAAGATTGTCAAGCGATTTAAATTAAAAAGAATGATCAGTGATATCAACAGTACGAAAAATATTGCAATGTATTCAATAGTATATCCAAATTTAATTATCCCAACCCCACTTATTAAAAACATAGCCAAGAAAAAACAAAAATCGTAAAGCCTAACTAAGATCAATGAACCAGTTCCTACCCCTATCGGTTGGTGATCAAATTTTTTTAGCAAGAATGGGTAACTTATTTCTCCTATTCCAGATGGAAATACGGAAGTAAAAAAATTATAAAGGGAGGTTACAAAGTAAATCATGATAAAAGGAGGTTTTCTGTTTTCAAACAGGAAAACGAACCGCAAGGTCTTAAAGCCATTCCCTATTAAGTAAATGCTCCATGAAAAAAAAATAAGTGGATAATTAGCACCCTTTAGTAGAATAAAGATATTTTTATATTCTATCTTAGAGAGCAAGAATAATATTATTGATAGGGACACGAATAAAGCGAATAACGTCTTAGACAGGACTGGATAATTCTTCAAATTCACGTTCTCCGACTGTACGGCAAGGAACGCCCGCTGCAATAGTATTGGGAGGAATGTCTTCCGTCACTACCGAATTGGCACCAATTACCGAACGCTCTCCTATTCGGACAGAATCGGCTATTATCACATTCATACCCAAGAAAACATCATCTTCAATAACAACATGACCGAGCTTATGCTGATGGGGGGGCTGGGTCTTGTCATAAAAATGGGTAATAATTCTTACTCCTTCAGTGAAATAGACGTTTCTACCTACAGAGATAAGTTCAGGATTAAGTTCGTCGAAATATACATCTCTTCCTATAAAGACATCCTTTAGGTCTTTGAAGTTGACTCCCATGCAAGAGATCAGCAAGGCTCTTATTTTTGGATGAACGAGGGCTTGCCTTGATATGACGCACAAAAATTTGTTCAATATCCTTCTTGGATTCAGAATAACCTTGAAGCCAAGCTGGTGCCATTTCTTCTCAAGTTGTATTGAATCTTTTTTCTCCATTGGGTAATTGCAGATAATATTCGTTTAACTGAGCTGCATTTTTTAAAAAGATTTATATATAACTTTATATATACTTATTGGAAAAAACAGGATCAGGTGCGGAATTCTGTCTATAAATATCTTCATAGCCCAATTCCGTCAACTTCGGCAGTAGTATCGGATTTATTTCATTCAACTGATCGCCTGTGAATTCTGTACGCCACTTATTGCTATTGTACTTTTTCAATTTTGGTATTGAAGAATAAAAGTTTTCATGGGGTTTCATATCCAAAAATTTGAGGATTTCTGTTATTATTTTTCCCCCATAACTTATTAATTCTTCATACCTAATTTCCATTTTTTTTTCTACAGCTATTTCATCCCAGTTTTTTTGAATCCTTTCTATGCATTTTAGCCACTGGTGAGCATTGAATTGTAATAAAGAAGATTGACTAAAAACATCTTGCCAGCCTTTGAATCTGGGCCCCCATCCTACATTTCCGTTCCAGCGCATTTTATTAAGGTGTTTAGATTTGTCAACCATATGACCATGGGTTTCAAACCAAAATGCCCTCATTTTGTCCACATAAAAAGGCTGTTTATTCAACCATTCAAGTGTTATCTCAAAAGCAGTTCGATAATAAGAGATTTTGCTTGTTTTTGAGTCATCTGTAATTCCTTTAAGGAATCTCCATTTCTTATTAATCGAGAGTGTCACATCCCGCCCATCGCGAAGGATATGAATAAAACGGGCCTGTGGAAATATTTTCATTATGAATGGTATTTTCAGGCTGTTTCTTGGAGATTTATCTACAATGATTTTGCTCCCCGTCATTTTTTTGTATCTTAAAAAATCTTTACATACCTGTTTTACAATTCTTGGTGTCGCTTCTTCAGCAGTTCTTTCATCATCAGGGCAATTTCGAAAAGAACGATCCCATACAAAATATGGCTCATACCATTGAGAAATTTCATTGTGTTTATCCAGTATTTCACCAAGGATTGTAGTGCCTGATCTCGGGGATCCTATGATGAAAACAAATGAATCGTTATTAGGTAAGATACTCACGGTTTTTCATTCAACCTTAAAAGAGGATTTTTTGTTTATACTTGACCTAACGCCGAGATTTTTAATTGTCTTATTTAAGTTGCCCGAACCCACTTTTGCCATTTAATTTGACACAGGATAAAAAAGGTACAATAAGGACATTTAAAAAGCAAAATTGGAATGATCGAATTTGATTGGTCTGAAGGTTTTATTCCTTTAACAGATTTGTGGCATAGGTACAAATATTACCTCCACCATGTTTTGGCGATTATTTTGGCAAAATGAAAACCGTAAGCCCAGTCGTTACCTTTTTTGCTTTTGCCATGCTTTCTTTTCAAAATTGTTATAGGTAATTCACCAATACGCAGGCCCTTTTTTACGGCCTCAATAATTAATTCGCTAGTATGATATTGATCTTCATACAAATTAATTGATGCCATTGCTTCCATTCGAAAAGCCCTGAAACCACTTGATGGATCCGTGATCTTTTTTCCTAACAGCAGACTAACTATCTTACCAAAAGCATATACACCGAAAAACCTTAATAAATTATCTTTTTCTCTTTTTCCCAGTATGCGTGAACCTATCACAAAGTCGTATTGATCATTAAAAAGGGGTAAAATAAGTTTCTTTATCTCTTCCGGCTTATGTTGACCATCTGCATCCATTGTAACACAGATCCGGGTCCCTGCCTTTTTTAGTATATCGTAACCTAGTCGCAGAGCCGCTCCACCACCCCTATTTATTGGATTCCTCGCGACATTAATGTTTTGCGTTTCTGTTGCAACCGAGGCAGTTTCATCATCACTTCCGTCGTCAATGACCAGAATACCTATTTCCATTCCTTCAATCTGTTTGGGCATTTTAGGGAGGAGCCCCCTTAAGTTGTCAGCCTCATTATACGCCGGTATTACAACCATAACCGGCTTGATATTTTTACTAATGTCCATATTTTTTTCAATTTGCTTCCTTGCGTAATGTCTTATGATTTTATCGAATTGGATTCGGGTATTGTCTAATTTTGAATTTGTAAAAAAAACATAGAAGAGTAGAAAAATGTTGGATAGAACAAGTAGCGCTATTATTCTACCTCTATAACTTTCTTGCAAAGATAACATATCACGGAGGGCGTTGATAACGTTTGGATTCAATGATATTATGATCAAGCCGATGTTAAATAGTGTAAAAAAGAAGAAGTTGAACCGCTTCCATTTTGGCCCCCGATAAATAAAAAATGTCGCTAAGAGGCCAAAAATTCCAACAATGAGCCCAAATAATCGTAAACTTGACATCTATCTTTCCATTAATTCCTTAATTTAAATAAGCGACCTTTTTTCTTGAACCATCCCATCGTATGTCCGGGATGAGTGCATGGGATCGGGCTTGTATGCGGTGCTTATACTTTATCAAATCTTTAAGCATTATTTTTAATTCGGCCTCCATATCGCGGGTGGGGTCATATCCCAGGTCAAGGAGATGCTGGTGGTCTGGATTGTAGTAGTGCTCTTCTGGTTCAAGTCTTGGGTTTTCAAGGTTGCGCACATCAACCGTGAGCCCCAAATCACCCGCAACCTTTTGAACCTTAACGGCCAGTTCGGTCAGGTCATAGACCTCTTCAAACTGGTTAAAGACCCTGTATTCTTTTGCTTCGGGGGGATTTTCAATGGCAAGGGTCAAACACTGCATGGAATCGCGAAGCGGCAGAAAAC
>CAZENC010000190.1:0-6100 GCA_964513115.1 uncultured Desulfobacteraceae bacterium
AAGGACGGCCCCGTCTTCTCCCTGGCTAAATTGAAAAATATGCCCGGTGAATATTAGACTTTTAATGGCAATTCAGAACCTAAAAAAATCAACTGTAAATTGCAGGGCCGTGGGGATGGCTAATGATAAATATTTACCCAATCTATTAGCTTTCACGAGTTACTTACAGCACAATGAGATCTCAAATTAAAAAAATACCGTGGCATTAAATGAATAACTTTAGAGTTTGGGGTATTTTATTGACAAACATGGTTCTGTCTATTAAAAGAAATCCGTCGTGATCCAATCCAGCTTCTCAGTCAAGACGGTCATACCAGGAATTCTGTCTTCAAACTGGCGCCTGGCGTAAATTTGAAAATATTGAAAATACGGGCTTTTATTATTTAAAACCTCAGTAGAGGGGATAAACACATGTTTTATGACATTACATTATATGTCTGCCTTGTTATATCCGGGATAGGTTTAATTTACAAAATTTTCACCTGGTTCCACCGCGGAATAGGTATTAAAGCTGCAAATATCACAACCTCCACAAGAGTTTTATCGGCCATAAAAGGTATTCTGAGGACTGTATTCAGCGTAAGGATCCTCACCCTTATGAAGGTCTTTATTGTTGATGTCCTTCTTCAGGCAAGGATACTAAGAGAAGATTTTCTGCGCTGGCTTATGCACATGTCCATATTTTGGGGCTTTATTCTGCTTCTCCTTATGCATGCCATGGACGGCATCATAACCCAGTCCCTGTTTCCCGAATATGCTTCAACGCTTAATCCTTTTATGTTCTTGAGGGATCTTTTCGGTTTCCTGATAATAGTTGGAATTGCAATTGCAGTCTCTCGGCGCTTCATTTTAAAGGTGCCCCGCCTAAAGACAAATGGCATGGATCATTACGCAATAATTATCCTGGCCATTATCATGCTCTCCGGCATCTTTCTTGAGGGGCTAAAAATAACATCTTTTTCCAGATACCAGGAGATGGTAGAGGAGTATGGAGGGATAGACGATGAAGAGGAACTTGAAGCGCTGGAGACCCTGTGGGTAGCAGAATTTGAAGTGTCCTCTCCAAATATTCATAAGCCATTTAATGAAGAAGCCCTCGAACTGGGGAAAGAACTTCATCAAATGAGCTGTGCCTCGTGTCACTCCAGTCCCAAATGGGCATTTACCGGGTATGCCATAGCCAAGATTTTCAAGCCTTTTGCCCTGGGTCTGGACCGTGCAAACGTGCGGGTTTTTCTCTGGCATATTCATTTTCTGGCGTGTTTTTTAGGCCTGGCCTACCTTCCTTTCAGCAAGATGTTCCATGTCTTTGCAACCCCCATAAGCCTCCTGGCCAATAGCGTAATGAACAAGGAAACATCCGATCCCGCCAACATAGCTACCAAGCAGTTAATGGAATTGGACGCCTGCACCCATTGTTGCACGTGCAGTCTGCGATGTTCAGTTGCGGTTGCCCTCAATAAAATAGACAACATAAACATCCTCCCTTCAGAAAAAATGGTTTTTCTCAAGGCCTATGCCGCTGACAAGAATCTTGACGATGAGGGATTAAAGGCAATTCAGGAAGGGATTTATCTATGCACCAACTGCGATCGCTGCACAGTGGTCTGCCCCTCAGGCATAAACCTAAGGGATTTATGGTTTGATGTTAGGGAGGACTTTATTCAAAGAGGGTATCCTGTACTTATGACGCTTTCTCCTTTTTCTTTTTTCCGCGGTCTCAACAAACATGATCTGGATTCCGAGTATTACCAACAACCTCTGGACCAGGCACAAAGGGCTATCGCTGAAAAGTGCGAATTGATCAGCAAGCCTGATAAGATCGTTCCGCTAACACCTATAAATAATGAATTCAAGGAAAAGATAAATCTTTCTCCCCAAGCCGATACCTATTCTTACTGCTTTTCATGCGAGAACTGCAGCACGGTTTGCCCGGTAGTGGAAAACTTTGAAAATCCGCAGGAATCACTTGATCTCCTGCCACATCAAATCATGCGTTCAGTCGGGCTGGGACTAACGGACCTGGCCCTCGGATCGAGGATGTTATGGAACTGTCTCACCTGCTATCAATGCCAGGAGCATTGCCCGCAGGGAGTAAAAGTAACCGATATACTCTACGAACTTAAAAACCTTGCCGTAAAAGAGTCCCATGTTGCGTGATATTCATTAGTGCCCATACACAAATAGATTTAGGGCACGAGTGAGTTTCCAATCCGAAATGAGGCATTTTTTGCAAGGTCAAGGCTTCCGGGAACCCGCAGATTTATCCGCCTCTGGCGGATTGACACAGAGATTGTGAAAAAGGACCATTTATGGATGAAAACTAATTATAAATACCAAGATTCATAATAATCTTGAGACTACTCTGATAGGAATAAAAATGATGAAATTTGCGCTATTTCTTGGGTGTAATATTCCGGCCCGTGTCCAGCAATATGACATGTCTGCAAGGGCGGTATTGGACATGCTAAATGTGGAACTGGTTGATATTCGTGAATTTAATTGTTGCGGCTATCCCATAAGGAATACTGATTTTGAGGCCTTTGTACTATTTTCCGCCAGAAACCTTGCCCTGGCAGAAAAGCAGGGTTTGAATATAGTAACCCTTTGCAAATGCTGCTTTGGCAGCCTGAAAAAGGCAGACCACCTTATGAAGGAAGATACCTCACTTCGCGATAAGATCAATTCCCTGCTGGCAAAGGAGGGTTTGTCATACAGCGGAAATATTGAGGTAAAACACTTTCTGTCCGTACTTCATAAAGACATTGGAATTTCTGCCCTAAAGGAAAAAATAACCAGAGGCTTTAAGGACCTTAAAATCGCTACCCACTATGGCTGTCATGCATTGCGGCCCAGTGATATTACAAAGTTCGACAACCCTGTGGCTCCTGTATTATTTGACCAATTAGTGGAAGCCACCGGAGCAAAAAGCATTGATTGGCCCTTAAAACTTGAATGCTGCGGGGCACCCCTTTTGGGAGTAAACGATGATCTTTCCATGGACTTGACTGAAAAAAAACTCATAGACGGCAAGCAATCCGGTGCGGATTTTCTCTGTGTCGCATGTCCTTATTGCTATCTACAATTTGACACGGTCCAGAACATGATGAGCTCAGTTCGTGATATGGACCATCATCTTCCCAGCATTCTATTTCCCCAACTGCTAGGTCTTGTAATGGGCATTGACGGAAAGGCCCTTGGTATCAAAATGAACCAGATAGATATAGGCGGTATTGAAGCCTTTTTATCGTAGGAGTAAAAATGTCGAAAGAAAAGATTGGCTCGATAATGGTTGTAGGTGGAGGCATTGCCGGAATGCAGGCGGCACTGGATTCGGCGGATTCAGGCTATTATGTTTATCTTGTTGAAAAATCCACCTCCATCGGCGGGCTTATGTCACAGTTGGACAAGACATTCCCCACCAATGATTGCGCGATGTGAATTATCTCTCCTAAACTGGTCGAGGTCGGCCGGCACATCAATATCGAGTTGCTCACCCTCACAGAAATCAAGAGTATAGCTGGGGAAGAAGGAAATTTTGAAGTCCAGCTTATCCAGCACCCGCGTTATGTTGATATAGGCAAATGTATCGCCTGCGGCATGTGTGCGGAAAAATGCCCGAAAAAGGTCGCAAATGAATATGAAGCTGGACTAAATAAACGCAAGGCAGCCTTTGTAAAATATGCCCAGGCCGTCCCACTCAAGTACGCCATTGACGCGGAAAATTGCATCTTCTTTAAAAATGGCAAATGCCGGGCCTGTGAGAAATTCTGCCCGGCTGATGCCATCAAGTTCGATGACCAGCAAAAGGATTTTTCTGTTAACGTGGGTGGGATTATACTGGCAGGCGGCTGTGATGTATATGATCCGGCAACACATGACGTATATGGTTATGGGAAATCCCCTAATGTAGTCACCAGCCTGGAATTCGAGCGTATCCTTTCTTCCTCCGGTCCGTACGGAGGTCACTTGATAAGGCCGTCCGATGAAAAAGAGCCGGAAAAAATCGCCTGGCTCCAGTGTATCGGCTCTAGAGATACGCACTTGGGGGCCAGAAACTATTGTTCATCGGTTTGTTGTACATATGCAATAAAAGAGGCAATGCTGGCCAAAGAGCACTGCAAGCATTTTTTGGATACTGCGGTTTTTTACATGGATATCCGCACCCATGGTAAAGACTTTGAGAGATATTACAACAGGGGAAAAGATGAATCCGGTATACGTTTCGTTAAATCCAAAATTACCAATATCGTTCCTGTTGCTGATAATGGCAGGCAGCTGATCCGGTATATTGACGAGACAGGGAGAAGGATGGAGGAAGAATTCGATATTGTTGTACTCTCTGTTGGTCTTGGCGCAAGCAAAGAAGCCGTCGATCTTGCAAATAGGTTAAATATTGAGCTTGATCAATATGGTTTCGCGTCCACAACAAGTTTTGAGCCCGTTAATACCTCCACTCCAGGTATTTTTGTATGTGGAGCTTTTGAAGCGCCAAAAGATATCCCTTCATCTGTGATCGAATCAAGTGCGGCTGCGGGCGTTGCGGGCAGCCGTCTTGGCGATTCCCGATGGAGCCTGACCAAGACCAAAGAAATCCCGGAAGAGATCGATATCCGAGGCGAACCACCCCGCACAGGTATATTTGTATGCAGATGCGGGACCAATATTGCAGGCGTCGTGGATGTCCCTGCTGTTGTGGAATTTGCCCGAACTTTACCGGGAGTTGTGTTCGCAGAAGAAAACATGTTCAGCTGTTCCCAGGATACCCAGGATAACATGACAAACATTATCAAGGAAAAACGTTTGAACCGGGTGGTGGTTGCGTCCTGTTCTCCCAAAACTCATGAATCGCTCTTTCAGGAAACAGTGACAAATGCCGGGATCAACAAGTACCTGTTTGAAATGGCTAATATCCGCAACCAGTGTTCCTGGGTACATAGTGAAAATCCTGAAGCCGCTACTGACAAGGCAAAAGACCTGGTACGAATGGCCGCATCCAAGGTAAACCTGCTCGAACCATTGCCAGAACCGTCAATCGATGTCAACCAGTCCGCCCTTGTCATCGGCGGGGGCATTTCCGGGATTGCAGCGGCAAAAACCCTGTCCGAACAGGGATATCATACATATATTATTGAAAAAGAAGACAGCCTTGGAGGGCAGGCGCGAAAGCTCCATGAAACCTGGCGAGGTGAGGATATCCAGTTATATCTGACAAAAATGATTGAAGAGGTCCTATCTGACCAGAAGATTGACGTTTTCCTTAATACAAAAATAAGGACAGTTGAGGGTTTTGTCGGTAATTTTAAAACAACCGTGGAAAAAAACAGCAAAGAGGAAACCCTAGAGCATGGTGTTGCAATTATCGCATCAGGCGCCTCGGAGCATAAGCCTGACCAATATCTATACGGCAATGATGCACGTGTTCTTACCGGTTTGGAGCTTGATCAAAAATTCATACAGGATGACGCCTCGCTTAAGGACACAAAATGCGCGGTATTTATCCAATGTGTAGGTTCCCGCATAGTGGAACGTCCATATTGTTCAAAGGTCTGCTGTACACACTCCATTAAAAATGCCCTGAAACTCAAGGAACTCAATCCGGAAATGGATATCTTTATCCTTTACCGCGATATACGCAGTTATGGTTTGCGCGAAGACCTATACCGTGAAGCCAGGTCCAAGGGCATCCTTTTTATACGATACGACTTTGACAAGGACCTGAATGTCAATAAAGACAAAGACGACCTTCAGGTGATCTTCACAGACTCTGCAATCAGACGAAAAATGGAGATACGCCCGGATCTTTTGGTTCTTGCCACTGCAATCGTTCCTGATAAGGAAAACCCGCTTGCACAGATGTACAAAGTAACACAAAATGACGATGGCTTTTTTATGGAGGCCCACGTCAAACTTCGCCCAGTTGACTGTGCAACAGACGGGATATTTATCTGTGGACTTGCACATGCACCAAAACCTGTTGATGAATCCGTATCTCAGGCACAGGCCGCGGCAACAAGGGCGGTTACCTTATTGGCCAAGAAGAACATCCAGGTAGGAGGCACGGTAGCATATATAGATCCTTTATTTTGCAGCAGTTGCG
>CAZENC010000191.1:0-6086 GCA_964513115.1 uncultured Desulfobacteraceae bacterium
CGCAAAGGCTGTTTCTGTTAAATTATTTATCAACTGTTAACTTTTTTTACAGTAAATAAAAAATACCCACCCAAAGGTCGGAGGTCTGTATTTACAACCCTATAGAGGGGTCCACCACTGCATACTTAGAGGAAGCGAGGGCATGGGACTCTTCGAAAGAACGCGTCTTCCGGATCAAACTTAGTCTGTTCTATGCCGCGGCCCGAGTCTTGGGCTGCGGTGCAACGCATTAATGGAATTTACTTCCTGCTTTTCCAGCAGACCGGAGCGAGGGGCGCTTGCACTTCAGGAGTAGACGCGGACTGGAGAAGAGTGCCAGGCCGAGCCTTTGGCAACAATGAGGGCCAATAGAAACCTAATTTAGGGGGCTCTATTCCCTGGTATAGGCAGCATGGCCTTGAGGCCTTTTCTTCGGTTCCAAGCCTCCCGGCCTGGTCTTTTCTACGACTTATCTACGGGGGATTCTTGCCCCCTCCGCATTCCCCTCGCAAAGCTCGAGGCTGCGGTTTCCCCCGCTGATAAGTCGTGAAAAAACAGCGGCCTACCGCCAGTCACTCACAAAAGGCCTCAAGGCCATGCCGAGCCTTTGAACAGCAGTTCCAACCAATATAACCCCACCCTAAGGTTGGGATTTATTCCCCAGTAAATGATCGCAAGCTATCCCACTTGTCACCCGTAAAAGGGAATGATATCATAACAGGATGGTAAAAATGCGTAAAGGGGATATGGTCGAACTCAAAATCCATAAGATGGCCTATGGTGGACGGGGTGTGGCCCGCCAAGACGGGCTGGTCATATTTGTAAGGGGAGGCATACCCGGAGATACGGTAACTGCGCGGGTATTCAGGAAGAGAAAAGGCTATGCTGAAGCCGAAATTGATGCGTTAGTGGATCCCTCCCCCGACAGGATAGAAGCCCCATGTCCTTATAGCGGATATTGCGGCGGATGTCAGTGGCAGCATGTCGTCTACGAACGTCAGCTGGAATACAAAATGGAACATATCCGGGAATCCATGGCTCGCATCGGTTCCCTTAAGGATGTCCCTATACGTGACGTTGTTCCTTCTGAAAAGCGTTTCGCATATCGAAACAAGATGGAATTTTCCTTTTCCGACCGCCGCTGGTTTCTTCCAAATGAATTGCATAGACGCGAACCTGAAGGTGGTTTTGCGCTGGGTCTTCACGTACCCGGAACCTATCACAAAGTCATTGACGTGGATGCCTGCCTGCTCCAGGCTGAAATGGGAAATCAGATTCTCAGAGAGGTAAAAAGATATGTCAGGGACTCGATGATACCGGTATATGGCCTGAAGACCCACAAGGGCTTTTGGAGGTTTTTAACAATCCGTTATTCCAATGCCTTTGATGAATGGATGGTGAATCTGATTACTTCAGAAGAAAGGCCGGACATTATCGAGCCGATTGCTGACAATCTATCCCGCCGAATCAGGCAAATCAAAACCGTGGTGAACAATATCAACAAGAAAAAGGCTTCCGTTGCCGTTGGAGAGCGCGAGGTCGTTTTCACTGGCGACGGCTGGATCAATGATACAATAGGACCCTTTACTTTCCAGATATCCTCAAACTCATTTTTCCAGACAAATTCCCGGGCCGCCGAAAAATTATATGATAAGGTTTTGGATTATGCTGAGCTTACCGGAAATGAAACAGTCCTTGACCTGTACAGCGGAACGGGAACTATCCCTATTTTCCTGGCAAACAGTGTCCAGTCCGTCACCGGCATAGAAATGAGCCAGAGTGCCGTCCGGGATGCCTGGAGGAATTGCAATGAAAACGAGATCAGTAACTGCCGTTTTGTCTGTGGAGATATACGCGAAAAACTTTCCGCAACAACAGCCACCAAACCTGATGTGCTGATAATTGATCCGCCACGAGCTGGTATGCATAAGGCTGTACTGGCTCAGGTACTGTCATTATCCCCGGAAAAAATCATTTACATCTCCTGTAATCCTGCTACCATGGCAAGGGATATAGGTCAGATGATTCAGGATTATCAGTTGGTTGAGATACAACCTGTTGACATGTTTCCCCACACCTACCATATCGAGTCGGTCTCAAAACTACGGCTGCGCAAAAGAGGATAATGTTTGATGGACTTGTAAAAAGTCCATCAACGGTCCGAGAGCGGTTAAGCCCCGGACTGGGGTGGGGGTGGAACCATTTGAATTTACTTCAAATGGCGGGGGAGGGGTAGCCCTCCTCCGCCGAGTAAAAAGGCGCGAAACGATTTTTTACGAGGTTGTCATGTTTTAGAAAAAAGAATTGACAAAAAATTTTTTAAGAATATATTTAACAGGCTATATTTTATTAGAAGATCCCGCAAATAAAACCTGATGCAAAACGACCTGCAGGCACCGGGATCACAAAAACCAAACAGATAAGGGGGTGATTTAAATTGACCGGCAGTTATCCCTATTTGTTCTTATGTAAAGGACCTTTCGGAGCAACAGAGCCGGCTTCCCCCTACAAACGTCATGAGTGCTTCCAAGCCTTCAATATGTTAGAGAGGATACAAAAAATGCTCCCCCGGTAACTGAAGAATATACGAGCTTAAGGGGATATCCCTTTTTTCGAAGGTGAGGGAAAGCATCTCATTATATCAGGTGAGGTGCTTTTTCTATTCAAACCATATAAATAATTTGAGGTAAAACAACATGAAAGTTATTGTTCAAAATAATCAGATTGAAAAAGCCATAAAGGATCTTAAAAGAAAACTGACCAAAGAAGGCTTCTTTTCCGAGATCAAAGAAAGGCGATTTTATGATAAACCAAGCGTTCAAAGGAAGAAGAAACAGGCAAAAGCGGCAAAAAGGCGCCGAAAAAGAATGAGGAGATTCTAAAAATTTCCATTCTTACAAAAAACAGTGAACCTCCCCGCCTACAAGGCGGAGCATCAAAAAGGAAACCCAAATTTACTTTAGGGGAACTTATCCCCCAAACCCCCGGAAATTACCCATTCATCCCCGTGCACAGCGCGGGGGATCCTGGCTGTGATGTTTTGAAAGTCCCGCGAAGCGGGACGTTACATGAAATCGCGCAGCGATTTCATAAAACATTCCCAAATCTACCGTCAGGTTTGAATATCTTCATTCACATCAGATATTTTTGAAGCGTTCCTGATCACCTATACAAACCCTGCCAAGCGGTGTTTTCTCTTGACAAGGAAGGTCTTTATTTATAGGTAAATACGCAAAACCGTTGGCTTCAAAATTGTTCAATCCCAAAATCAACACTGACCGAAAAGGCTCAAAGCAGCCTTTTGCGAGGTTATTAACACACTTGACGGACTCAATAAAGTCCGTCAACAGGCCGAGGGCGGATAAGCCCCGGCCTAGGGTGAGGGTGGAACCATTTGAATTTACTTCAAATGGTGGGGGAGGGGTAACCCTTCCCCGCCGAGCAAAAAGGCTCAAAGCAGCCTTTTGCGAGGTTATTAACACAATAAGAGGCCTAATTACATGAAAAATCCAGCAACTTCCTCCGAAAAGTCTTCGAAGGGTGGATGGCTCTCCTTTCTAACCGGTCTTATAAAGGACAATGATAATTCCACTTTTGTTCCTCCATTCTCATTGAGCGGATGGATCTTCTTTCTCGCAGGCCTGATACCCGCATTGATAGTGGGGTGGCTTATTTATCCAATGGCCCTCTATTCTAAACAGCCTCAACCCATGAATTTTAATCACGTCCTTCATCTCGATCCCGATGTCGGGGGTATAGAAGGAGATACAGAAACCGAAAAGTGCCTCTATTGTCATGAGTTTCGTGATGACGGGACTTTCGCAGGCATCCCAAGGCTTGCAAAGTGCACAGAATGCCACGATGACCCGGAATCACCTTTAGGGGAAGCCCCTGAAGAGAAAGAATTTTTAGATAAATATGTGGCCGAACAAAAAGAAATTCCGTGGCTTTCTTATTATAGACAGCCGGACTGCGTCTATTTCTCTCACATCGCCCATGTGCGAATGGGTGAAAAGGAGTGCCGGACCTGCCACGGAGACCATCACAAAGCCGAAAAACTGCCCACATACCGGGCCAATATTTTGACCGGCTACAGCATCAATATTTGGGGCAAGAATATCGCAGGCTATAAAATAAACACCTGGGATCGTATGAAGATGGACGACTGCGCCGAATGTCACACAAAAAACGGCCACGAAGAAAACAACGCCTGTTTTGTCTGTCATAAATAAAATTGCTCCGCAATTTTATAGTAAGATGAACTATTACCATTTCAGATAGGCCTAAAGCTGCGACGGAGGTAAAATGGAATTGAACAGAAGGAATTTCATTAAATTTGTCGTAGGCGGAGCAGCAGGTATACAGCTGACCCCGCTTCCCTGGAAACTCACTGACGATATCGCCATATGGACTCAAAACTGGCCCTGGGTTCCGGTTCCGCCTGTTGGTGAATTTACCCACGTAAAATCCATATGCACTCTCTGTGCAGGTGGTTGCGGCATAGAGGTCCGAAAGGTGGATAACAGGGCCGTAAAAATTGAAGGCCGTAAGGATTATCCGGTCAATCCCGGCGGCATTTGCCCATTGGGGATGGGTGGGCTTCAGTTGCTTTACAACGAGAGTATCCGTTTTACCGGACCGATGAGGAGGGTAGGGCCGAGAGGTTCCGGGAAGTTCATTGGCATCACATGGGATGAAGCCCTTGATCTCCTGGCGGGCCGGATCACAACCCTGCGAAAAAAAGGGTCGCCTCAGGCTCTTGCAGCAGTGGATGGAAATCCCATCAGGTCAACAATGTCTTTACTTGTCGAGCGGTTGACTAGGACAGTCGGAAGCCCCAATTATGTTAGGATCCCGACCATTGAAGACACCTTCGATATGGCAAGCCTTCTCATGCAGGGGACTAACGGCCCAATGGCCTATGATCTTGAAAATTCCGATTACATATTGAGCTTCGGAAGCGGGCTGCTTGAAGGATGGGGGTCACCAGGCAGGGTAATTAACGCTTGGAGTCTGTGGCACCCAAACCCGGCAGAGAAAAAGGTCAAGATCGTGCAGATTGAATCAAGGGCCTCGAACACCGCGTCAAAGGCGGATCAATGGGTTGCGGCTAGGCCCGGGACTGAGGCCGCATTGGCCCTAGGGCTTTGCAATGTGATCATTAAGGAAGGCCTGTATGACACAGAATTTGTAAACGATCATTGTTTTGGTTTCAATGACTGGAGTTCAGCCGACGGAAAGGATCATATTGGCTTCAAGACCATGGTCCTGGACAGGTATTCCCCAGATAAAGTCGGGCGGATCACTGGATTAGCACCCGCCGACATCGAGACCCTGGCAAAGGAGTTTGCCAAGGCAAAGGCCCCTATTGCGATTTGTGGCAAAGGAAAAGGGGAGGTAAATGGCAGTTTGTACGAATTCATGGCAGTGAACAGCCTCAACGCACTTGCAGGAAATATCAACAGCCCAGGTGGAGTGCTTGTCTGTGATCCTATACCCCTAAATACGCTACCGGAAGTAGAATTGGACGAAATTGCGCTTCAAGGCCTTGAAAAACCACGTCTTGACCTTGCGGGGAGCATGAAGCATCCTTTCACCCAAAGCCTGATCAACGATTTTGCAAGGGCTATTATTGACAGCTCCAAATCACCTGTGGATACTCTACTTGTCTTTTCGGCAAACCCTGTCCACACAATACCTGACGGCGGGTCATTCAGGAAGGCTCTCAAAAAAATCCCTTTTATTGTAAGCTTCTCGCCTTTTCAGGATGAAACCGCCTATATGGCGGATCTTATTCTGCCTGACCACACCTACCTTGAAAAAATGGAAGATTTCGCCTGGCCTGCCGGACTGCAGTATCCGTTATTTGGACTTTCCCGGCAGGTGGTAGAGCCCCTTTATAATACTAGGCACACCGGGGATGTCCTCTTAGATATGGCAAAGCGTATAGATGAATCCATAGGGTCCGCATTTCCTTGGACTCGCTTTGAACAAGTACTGAAGGAAAGAGTAAAGGGCCTCTTTAACTCCTCTGAAGGCCTTGTAGAGCATGACAATTCCTCTCCTGTGTGGCAGCGGCAGAAAGAGGGAGGAGAACTAAGCCCCGA
>CAZENC010000192.1:0-6066 GCA_964513115.1 uncultured Desulfobacteraceae bacterium
CAAACTGGTAAAAGAGTATGTAGCCCAGCCTTGCGCCAATAAGAAGGCCGATTGCAAGGTAGAAAATAAGGTCCTGTAGGAGTGGGCCTTGAAGTCCAAGATTGCGGGCCCGGTCCTGCCTCTTGATGAGGAAGTATGCGGCCAGAAAACCGAGCACATACATGAGTCCATACCAGCGGACCTTAACGGGGCCGATTTCGATTATGTTGGGGCTTATTTGAGGAAATGGAATCATGTTATCTGCTGCATTCGATGTACGAGAAATATGAGAAGTTAATGAGTCGCATATTACACATCCCTCATTTTCAATAATCCTTGGGCCTTTCTTTGACCTGAAACGGTGCATCAAAGGCCTCCGTGAGGGCATGGGTGGCGGTATTGAGATACCGGCCTTCCACCACGCATGACACACTGGATATTGAGGTACTGATGGCCAGCGAGCTGACTCCCACGGTAGCCATAGAAGAGAACATCATGGCGTGGACGAGGGGTTTTTCACGCAAGTGGGGTCCAAAGAGTGTTATTACGGCCACGTCCGGAACGTAAGAGAGCGCTTTGGCGTCTATGGTGGGTTTAACCTCTTCCAATGCACCCAAGGCATTATCCAGATCTTTCTGGTCAATGATAAGGGAAAGATTGCCGTAGCCTTCAAGGTCGAAACTCTCTACCAGAACTTCAATGTTGATTCCGTTTTCTCCCATGGACCCCAATACGGTGGCTGCTACGGTTGCATGATCCGGCACCGACATAATTCTTATTAGTGCACGCCCGTCGCTTTGCATTATTCCACCGACTTTGATCTTGTCCATGTGTACCTTTATTATTTAATCCCAGCCTCTTCGGTCTTCAATCTTTTTATGGAGATCCGGAATGGTTCCCCGGGGTACGATCTTTACGACGCCTTTTATTGTAAGCATATCCTTTACATCGCGTTCAATTCTCCCTTTAAGAATTTCCGGCTGTGGAATCTCCTCTTTGCATTCTATTACGAAGGTCATGACGTCGTTATGATTTTCTCTGGTAATGACTACCTGGTACTTGAATACCTCATTGTATCGCGAAATAACCTCATCCGCCTGCCAGGGGTGCACAAATGTCCCTCTTACTTTGACTGCCTGATCGATTCTTCCGAGAATTTTTTTTAATATAGGCCCGGTTCTTCCGCAGGGACAGGATTCCTTTGCCAGAATGGAAAGGTCCCCGGTAGCCATACGAATCATGGGATAAGCCTTATTGAAATTGGTTGCCACGATTTCGCCTGCGGCACCATCTTTCACATGTCTGCCGGTATTGGGGTCCACCACTTCCACTAATATATTGTCGGGTACATGCAAACCGGTCATGTGCCGACATTCATATCCGATGCATCCCAGAAAGACGGTTCCGTATGCCTGTCGCACCGTCATTTCCAGATTTTTCTCGATGCGGGAACGCAGCGATTCCGGAAGCATTTCCGCACCTACAAGGGCGGTTTCAAGTGTGATTTCCTTTTTCAGGTCGAGGCCCATTGATTCTGCGCGCTGGGCCAGGGTCATGAGAAAGCTGGGAGTCCCCATGAAGCCGTTTATATTCAGCATGTTCATGATTTTGACCTGCATAAGGGTATTTCCCACACCCGTGGGAATCACGGTAGCACCAATCATTTTTACGGAATCATCCAACATGAAGGCAAGGGGCCACATGTGGTAATTGAAGGTATTGATAATACGGTCTCCGTTTGCAAATCCCACCCCGCAGAGTGCTTCGGCCCATGAAGTGTCCTGATAATCCCATTCCCCGGGCTGCCAGATTAGCCCGGGATTGATGTATATACGCCTGATTCTGTCAGGACCGACGGTTTCAAAGCCCCCGAAGGGAAAATGTTTTTTCTGCCATTCAACCAGGTCGTCCATATGGAGGATGGGTGTTTTTTCCAGGTCTTCAAGTCCCTTGATGTCTGATATTTCAATACCTGCGGAGCCATAAATTTCCGCATATGCATTTGAGTGCCGGCAGGCATGCTGAAATGTTTTGAGAAACCTTCTGTTCAGGTCCTGCTTTCGCTTTTCCCAATCCATGGTCTCGCGATCCTGGTCAAAAAAACGAATATCTCTTGCTGGATTCCCCATTTCTGCACCTGTTTTTTTAGTTATAAATGATAAGGGCTTTATCTGATCGGATTATAGGGAAAAAGACGACCGGGGGTCAAGGGTAAGGCGGGCAGGTCTCTTAGTGTCACGGGTGTAAGCCCTCGTGTCTACTTAAGCAGATCGGCCATCAGGGAAGTCAATTGAGCCATGTTGACTGGTTTGGTAAGATATCCCTTTATGGCTTTGCCGATCCTGTCATCAATACCATTGGGCCCCTCTTCATCATAACCTGAAACCATTATAATTCTGGCCTCGGGATCGAACTCGATAATTTTATCGGCACAGGTAATACCGTCCATTTCCGGCATGTTCCTGTCCATCAACACGGCATCAGGTTTCCACGATTTGTATTTGGCAATTGCGTCTTTGCCGCTGGTGACAGAGGTTACGGCGTATCCCAAACCATCAAGTAATTGATGCATGGGTTTGATTACTGCCACCTCATCATCCACAAGCAGGACCTTTTCACCTCTTCCTTTTACAGTCCCGGTTTCACCTTTGTGTTCTGTTTTTTTACCGGCAATGGCCATGGGAAAGCTGATTTTGAAAGTTGTACCCCTGTTGGGTTCAGAATGGACCTGGATTTTACCTTCGTGTTCTTTGACTATGCCATAGGTTGTCGAGAGACCCAAACCGGTCCCCTTTTTACCCTCTTTGGTCGTAAAGAACGGGTCGAAACATTTTTCCTGTGTTTCCTTATCCATTCCGTGCCCCGTATCGGAGATAATGACGACTATATCATCTTTTTCTTTCCTGGCCTCGATAGTCAGTTTTCCTCCTTCAGGCATGGCATCTCTTGCATTATTGAAAAGGTTGATGAAAACCTGGCTCAACTCTGAAAGACCCCCCATGACAGGAAGAGATTTAGGGATATCAACACTGATATCTATCTTTTTATCAAAGGACTTACTTATTAACTGGTGTGTTTCTTTAATTACATCAGCCAGGTTTAGTGATTTAAGCCTCTCTTTGGGCTGTCTACGGGAAAACAGCATCAGTCCTTCGATCAATTGGGTTCCTCTTTTTATGCCTCTGCTAATCCTTTCCGCAATCTCCTGCATTTTGGGGTTATCACTATATTTCATTTGAAGAAGCTGGCAGTCCATTGAAATTCCTGCCAGTATATTTCTGAAATTATGGGACACACCACTTGTGAGAGTCCCTATGGCCTCCATCTTTTGTGCCTGCTGGAGCTGGGCTTCCAGACGCTTACGTTCTGAGATATCTTCCCCGATTCCCAGGATTCCCACGACATTCCCTTTTTCATCAAACCTGGGTGTTAAATTCAGATTGATCCATAGTTTACGTCCATCCTTTGAGGCTTCCCTGATTTCACAAGTTATTGCCTTTTTGTTTTTCCGTATTAATGATCTTATGTCTTCAACCAATGCTTTTTCTTCGTCACCAGGGTACAGTATATTTGTTTTTTTAAGACCCACTATCTCTTCGGACTTATACCCGAATATATTTTCAGCCCCTCTATTCCAGAAAAGTATGTTTTGATCCAGGTCAGTTGACATAATGGAAATGGAAGAAGAACTGTCCAGTATGTTTCTCAGAAATTTATTGGTTTCTTTAAGGGCCTTTTCCGAGCGTTTGCGTTCAGTTACGTCATTTAGTATGATTATTGTTGTTGACGGGCGTTCATCAATAGGCAGAATACTAAGTGTGACTTGATATTCATTTAGATTCACAGGAAAATCCTCTGTTATTGTAACCGGTTTGTCGCCCACCGTTTTCAGAAGTTCATCTATTCGTTGATGATCATTTTCATCAAACAATTTGATAAAATGAGAACCCAACAGTTCTTTTTCAGACATACCTATCAGGGAAAGGGCTGTAGGATTGGCATAAACGATTCTTCCTTCAGAAGTAATCTCCAAGATACCTTCGGACATCTTCTCCAATATGATTTCAAAGTGCCTTTTGACAGAGAGCAGTTCCTCAGTAATTCCCCTAGGATGCAAATTTTCAATTTTTATAGGTGCTTCCGGCGGGTGTTGAGAAGATAGTCGGTCATATTGATCAACAACAGAGGTAATGTTTTGGGCCATCTCTTCAAGCGGGCCTTTGGCAATAGACCCGTTGGCTCCCAATTCAGCAAAGTCAATCTCTTCCTCGGCAGCAACAGCAGAAAGGATAATAATATGAGAATGTTTTAGTTTCTGCATTCCTCGAATGATTTTGCATAGTTTCTTCCCGTTGATATTGGGCATTACCAGGTCAATAAATATGACATCGGGGGTATAGGTTTCCAAAATATCCAAGGCGGAAAGACCATCTTCCGCTATTAATACCTTATGTCCCTCTTTAGAAATGACATCACTTATAAATTTCAGCATGAACCGGTCATTATCTACTGCCAATATTTTTTTCATATTTTCAGCTCCCTCGGATTAGACTGAAGGCAACATATGACTTGCCTCGGGTTTGATAGCCTATTTCTTGCCAGTTTTTTCCTGGAGGTGTTTTAAAAAATCTTCCGTCGCCTTTTCTGCCTCTTCAGGCCTAACTCCCTCTAAGTCCTCTTTGTATGTTTTCTGCCAGTTCTGTATTTCATCTTTTTGCTTTTTTGCTATGAATTGAGAAGATACTGCTGAGACGGTAAGTACCGCACAAATAGCGCCGAATACGATCCAGGCAATTACAGGTTTAATCTTGTGAACTTGTACGCTGGCAATGATTATCAGATATGTCATCCAGACAAAACCGAGGACAGCCCCTGCATAGGGTATGATACTTATAACGGTGTTAATGGGGACGATTGCTGAAACATAGGCATAGCACCTGAAGGCCGTCTCAAATGATTCCCGGGAACCCATCATTTTCCATATGATAAAAAGGACAAAGGTTGCTATAAACCCGAAAATGGCCATAAGAACAGGGGCGATTACAATAGATGCAACGGCCATGGAAAAAGGGATACCGCGGGCAAGCCCTAAAACAGCCAGTATCGCCTGGAGAATTCCTGAGGTAACTCCCATGGCCACAATGAAAATGAGCGGTTCGATAAATCCCCCGCTCTTGGCCATGTTTTTGAAAAACCCCAAAGGATCAATAATTACCTTTATGGCAGTATTTATGATCGGTACAATAAAATCCTCAAATTTCGGTTTTTTGTTTAGGCTTTCTTCCATGGCAATTTTGTTTTTCTCCCCAGCAAAAGTTCTTTATGACTCATAAAAACAAATTTTAGATATCAACTTAACTTAGGACAAAGGGCGGTAACTGTCAACCAGAGTGCACCCTCGGCAGATTTCCGGGATTTTCCCTTGCTTGATATCCCTTAAGAGTCTTCTCGTGTTTTGATTACATTTTGGAAAATCATCGTGAAGTATATTTCCAAAAGAAATCCTTTTGTCCGTATAACAACAGAACAAATAATCGCCCTTGACGGAATAAAACGCCACTTCCCATGGTCTTGTGCACCTGTTTGCTCTATTAAACCGATTGAACATGAGTTCAATCCCAATATTATTCCTGTAAGATTTCATCCTTTCCTTTAAAACCATATAATCCAATTCAGTAATTTTATCTGTTTCCCGGATCTTAGAATTTAAACGTACATCCTGGATAAAGACTTTATCAATGCCCTTATTTATACCGTAATGGATTATTTCTTCAATTTCAGAGATATTTTGATTGGTTACAGTAATTGACAAAGAGATGGGAATAAAATACCCCTGTTTTTTGAGTTCCATAAAGTTGTTGATGTTATCATTTAATGTATCGAATTTCCCCTTTTTTCGAATTTCGGAATAATGCCTTATGCTGTCTAAAGAGATTGTCAGCCAGCCAAGACCCGATTTTACAAGCCTTTTGTAGAGGTCTCCAGTAAGCAACAAACCATTTGTTATCATGTAAGGAAGAATTCCATGATTTGCCGTAAATTCGATAATATCGAGCAAATCATTGTTTAATATCGGTTCACCTAATC